>CABURV010000005.1 GCA_902494035.1 uncultured Collinsella sp. | reverse complement strand
GGCGAGGTTCCTACCGAGGCCCAGGAGGGCGGCGAGGCCGTCTTCCAGCGTATCGAGGCGTCCATCAAGGCCGCTCTCGAGGCGAATCCCGATGTCGAGGTCCTTGGCGTCGGTATCGGTGCCGCCGGCGTCGTCGATCCCAAGACGGGCGCCATCGCGTATGCCAATGAGATCATGCCCGGCTGGTCCGGCGTTCAGTTGGGGCCGCGTCTGCGCGAGGACCTCGGTCTTCCCGTTGCCGTCGTAGGCGACGTGCAAGCTCATGCTCTGGGCGAGGCCCACTGGGGCGTCGGCAAGGGCAAGTTCTCCGTCTTGTGTCTTGGCATCGGTACGGGCATCGGCGGCGCATATGTCGAGAACGGCCGCGTGATGCAGGGCTTCCATGGTGCTGCCGGCCATATGGGCCACATCGAGTGCTCGGCTGCCGCCGGCATTCCCTGCGCCTGCGGGCGTTCCGGCCATCTGGAGTCGGTTGCTTCGGGCACTTCCATTGGTCGAATGTACGATGAGCGTTTTGGCCGCGTCGACCCCAGCCGTCCTTCGGTCGGTCGCGATGTGAACGACCTGTGCCGTGCGGGCGACGCAAAGGCGACCGAGGTCATCCATGACGCCGGCTTTGCGCTGGGCGCCAGCTTGGGCTCGCTCGCTAACATCCTGGACCCTGAGGTCATCGTGCTTTCGGGCGGCGTGATTCACCAAGGTCCCGATTGGCGTTCACAGACGTGGAAGGATTCGGTGCACGAAGGCTATGCCAGCCAGGCGCTCGATCCGCTTCAGGACACGCCGATCCTCATCGGTTCTCTGGAGGGCGATGCTCCGCTCATCGGTGCCGCTGAGCATCTTCTTGCCTCGTTGAAGTAAACGTATCTGCTGTAGGAGCCTCCCGAGACAACACGCCTCGGGAGGCTGTTCTGAGAAAGGTTGCAGCCTTATGACCGTCGATCCTTTGATTCAATCCCTGAAGGGCAAGCTCGTCGTGAGCGTTCAGGCGTATATGGGCGAGCCGCTTCGTACGCCCGAGACCATGGCTCAAATGTCTCGCGCTTGCGAGCTCGGCGGCGCTGCCGCCATTCGCTGCCAGGGCCTTGCCGACATTGCCGCCATTAAGGGTCGCTGTGAGGTTCCCGTCATCGGCCTGTGGAAGGATGGGCACGAGGGCGTTTACATCACGCCGACGCTGCGTCACGCTCGCGCCTGCGTTGCTGCCGGTGCCGATATCGTGGCGATCGACGCCACCGATCGTCCGCGCCCCGATGGCAAGACGGTCGAGGATACCTTCCGTCCGCTGCACGAGGAGGGTGTGCTCCTGATGGCGGATTGTGCCACCATCGAGGATATTCGCCGTGCTGTTGATATGGGCTTTGACCTGGTATCCACCACGCTTTCTCACGGCGTCGCCGCCATCGACTGCACCATGGCCGATGGCCCCGACCTGCCGCTCCTGCGTCAGGCGACTGAGGAATTCCCCGGCCTTCCCATCATTTGTGAGGGTCGCGTGCATACGCCCGAGGAGGCTCGCGCCGCGATCGATGCTGGCGCCTGGGCCGTTGTCGTCGGCACCGCCATCACGCACCCCACGAGTATTACAAGTTGGTTCAAGGCTGCGCTTGAGGCGTAAGACAGACCTCGTATCCGCTCGGGGCGGTATACTCAATATAGGCAATTGACCGCGCGGGATCCGGGTTGCTGGGTCCCGCGCTTGTTTTCGGGAGGCAGCACATGCAAAAGGGAGATGCCATGGATGCGGCGGAGCGCTCGGAGCGCATCCCCGATATCGTCATCATCACCGGAATGTCCGGATCGGGCCGCACACAGGCCATGCACGTGTTCGAGGACATGGGCTATTTTTGCATCGATAACCTGCCTCCGCGTCTCATCGCCCAGCTTGCCGAGCTCGTCGGCATCAATACGGGCGTGGGCAGGCATCTCGCCGTCACCTGCGATTTGCGTAGCCAGGGGCTGTTTGACGAGTTGCTCGATGCGGTCGCCGCGCTCGAAGAGCGCGAGATGAGCTGCGACATCGTGTTCTTGGAGGCTTCTGACGAGGTGCTGATTCGTCGCTACAGCGAAAATCGCCGCCGTCATCCCATTGCCAAGCCGGGGGAGACTACGGCCGATGCCATTCAGCGCGAGCGCCTTCAGCTGCAGGGCGTGCGCGACCGAGCCGATATGATTATCGACACGAGCCGTCTGCGCACCTCTGCGCTGCGCAACAAGCTACGTATGGCATTTTCCGAGCTGTCCGACCAACAGCTCATGGACGTCCACGTATTCTCGTTTGGCTTTAAGCACGGCATGCCCGTCGAGGCGGACATTATGATCGATGTCCGCTTCCTGCCTAATCCGTTCTACGATCCCGAGATGCGCACGATGACCGGTCTCGATAAAAAGGTCTCCGATTTTGTTCTGGACCATCCCAAGACCCAGGAGTTCTGGAAGGCCTGGACGCAGCTGCTCGATACGGTGATGCCCGGCTATATCGCGGAGGGCAAGCCGCAGCTTTCTATTGCCATCGGTTGCACGGGCGGTCAACACCGTAGTGTTGCCATCGCCGAGGCCACGGCACGTTATTTGGAAGGCGCCCAGTATCACGTGAGCATTTCCCATCGCGACCTGTCGCGCGCCAACACGAAAGCATAGGCCTGCATGTCATTTACCGCCGAGGTGCGTGATGAGCTCGCGCGCTGCGAACCCGAATGTGAATACTGCGATTTGTCGACGCTTGCCGCCCTGACGCGTGTGAGCGGTACACTTTCGCTGGCCGGCTCCGGGCGGTATCGTTTGACGGTCGCGACCGAGACGGGCGCCGTCGCGCGCACGATGATCACACTGACGCATCGCATCCTTAAGCTCAAAACGGAATTCACCGTTCGTAAATCGGTCTTGCATAAGGTCCGTAACTATCTCATTACCTTGCCCGATCAACCCGACCTGGACAAGGCTTTGGTGCTGCTGGGCATTCTCGACCGCAGGGGAGGGCTCGTCGCTGGTGTTCCCCGGCACATCGTTGCCCGTCCCTGCTGCAGGCTTGCCTACATCCGCGGCGCGCTCATCGCCGGCGGCTTCGTGGCCGATCCACGCGGTGATTTTCATTTGGAGATCGCGGTGCAGGGCGAGCAATATGCCAAGGGGCTTTGCGATCTGTTGGAGCAGATTGGGGTCCATGCTCGTGTTAATGCACGGCGGGGGTCATATGCCGTGTACATTAAGAGCGCCGAGGAAATCGAGCATCTTTTAAAGCTGATTGGTGCCAAGCGCAGCGTTGCCGAGATTGAGGAGGCGCGCGCGGTCAAGTTGGTTAAGAACGATGTGAACCGTCGCGTGAACGCCGAGCTCGCCAACCAGACCAGAAGCGCCGGTGCTGCCCAACATCAGCTTGCGCTTATCGATGAGCTCGAACAGCGGAGTTTGCGCGACACGCTTCCGGATGCCTTGGCGGTCTTTTGCGACCTGCGCGAGCGCTATCCCGATCTTTCGCTGCGTGATTTAGGGGAGATGGCTGACCCTCCCTTGTCGAAGTCTGCCCTCTACCATCGAGTTTTGAGGCTTGAAAAGCTCATTGAAGCAAACAGGTAGGTTAAAGTATCGACTTATATACGGATTTAGCTGCTATTTTATTCTTTAAAGCGTTTTAACACAAATTTGATTTTCAATTTCGAGCATTCTCGTGAAATTCAAGTCAAAAAAAAGGTATATTAGGCGAGTGGTTAGTTTGTGGGCCTCAACGGCAGGCGCTGTAGCTTGCGGGGGCCTTACGAAAGGAGACACAATGGCAGTAAAGGTTGCTATTAACGGCTTCGGTCGCATCGGTCGTCTGGCCTTCCGTCAGATGTTCGGTCATGAGGGCTCCGAGATCGTCGCTATCAACGACCTCACCTCTCCCGATATGCTCGCTTACCTGCTGAAGTACGACTCCACGCAGGGCAACTACGCTCGCGATCACGAGGTCGTTGCTGGCGAGGATTCCATCACCGTTGACGGCAAGGAGATCAAGATCTACAAGGAGGCCGACGCCAACAACCTGCCTTGGGGCGACCTCGACGTCGACGTCGTTCTCGAGTGCACCGGCTTCTACACCAGCAAGGCTAAGGCTCAGGCCCACATCAACGCTGGCGCCAAGAAGGTCGTCATCTCCGCTCCGGCTGGCAGCGATCTGCCCACCATCGTGTACAACGTCAACCACGAGACGCTGACCGCTGAGGACAACATCATCTCCGCTGCTTCCTGCACCACCAACTGCCTCGCCCCGATGGCCAAGGGTCTGAACGACTTCGCTCCCATCGTGTCCGGCATCATGACCACCATTCACGCCTGGACTGGCGACCAGATGCCGCTCGACGGCCCGCAGCGCAAGGGCAACAAGCGTCGTAGCCGCGCCTGCGCCGTCAACATCGTCCCCAACACCACCGGTGCTGCCAAGGCTATCGGCCTGGTTCTCCCCGAGCTCAACGGTAAGCTCATCGGTGCCGCCCAGCGCGTCCCGACGCCGACCGGCTCCATCACCAACCTCTACGCTGTCGTTGACAAGAAGGTCACCGTCGACGAGGTCAACGCTGCTATGAAGGCCTACGCTGCCACCATCTCCGAGACCTTCGGTTACAACGAGGACGACATCGTCTCCACCGACATCATCGGCGAGACCCACGGCTCCATCTTCGACGCCACTCAGACCATGTGCTCTGACCTCGGCAACGGCCAGACCCTCGTTCAGGTCACCTCTTGGTACGACAACGAGAACTCCTACACCTCTCAGATGGTCCGCACCATCAAGTACTTCGAGAAGTTCGTTGCTTAATTTAGCTTTTAGCGAATAGCTCGTTGAGCGTCTAAAGAAGGGCGCGGCCTTATAGGGCTTACACCCTAGGGTCGCGCCCTTTTTATAAGAAATCGTCTGCCGTAATGGGAGGCAGACACGTACGAAAGGTAGAAGCAAACATGGCCTTTACCAAGAAGACCGTCCGCGACATCGATGTCGACGGCAAGCGCGTTCTCGTCCGCGTTGACTTTAACGTGCCTATCAAGGATGGCGTCGTTGGCGACACCACCCGTATCAAGGCTGCCCTGCCCACCATCAACTATCTCGTTGAGCACAATGCTCGCGTCATCCTCATGAGCCACCTCGGCCGTCCCGATGGCACCGGCTTCCAGCCCGAGCTGTCCCTCGAGCCCGTCGCCAAGAAGCTCGCCGAGCTCTCTGGTCTCGACGTTGCCTTTGTTGCCGACACTTACGGCGAGAAGGCTGCCGAGGCTGTCGCTGCCGTCGAGCCGGGCAAGGTCCTCGTTCTCGAGAACGTCCGCTTCGATAAGCGTGAGAAGAAGAACGATCCCGAGATCGCCAAGAAGCTCGCTTCCTATGGTGACGTCTTCGTTCTCGATGCCTTCGGCACCGCTCACCGCGCCCAGGGTTCCGTCGTGGGCCCCGCCGCTTACCTGCCTGCCGTCGCCGGCTTCCTGCTCGAGAAGGAGGTCGACACGCTGACCGGCATCTTCGCCGAGCCCGAGCGCCCCTTCGTCGCCATCGTCGGCGGTTCCAAGGTTTCCTCCAAGATCGGCGTTCTCGATCACCTCATCGACTCCGCTGACACCCTGATCATCGGTGGCGGCATGGCCTACACCTTCTTCCTGGCTCAGGGCCTGTCCGTCGGTCAGTCCCTCAAGGAAGAGGACTGGGTCGAGCGCGCCGGCGAGATGCTCAAGAAGGCCGAGGAGAAGGGTGTCAAGATCCTCCTCCCCATCGACAACCGCGTTGCCGATCACTTTGGCGAGGACGCTGTCCCCGAGGTTGTCGCTTCCGACGCTATCCCCGACGATCGTGAGGGTATGGACATCGGTCCCAAGACCGAGGAGCTCTATGCCGAGGCCGTCAAGGGCGCCAAGACCGTGTTCTGGAACGGCCCCATGGGCGTCTTCGAGTTTGACAACTTTGCTCACGGCACCCAGGCTATCGCCGAGGCTGTCGCCGAGGCTGACTGCACCTCGATCATCGGCGGTGGCGACTCTGTCGCAGCTGTCAACAAGTTCAACCTGGCCGACAAGATGAGCTGGATCTCCACCGGTGGTGGCGCTTCCATGGAGCTCGTCGAGGGTAAGGCCCTGCCCGGAGTGGAGGCGCTTCTCGATGCCTAATCGCACCCTTCTTATCGCTGGTAACTGGAAGATGAACAACGACGTCGCCGAGGCCGCCAAGCTCGCCGACGAGCTGGCTCAGGCTCTGCCCGAGGTTCCGGCTGGCGTCGAGGTGCTCGTCTGCCCTCCGACCATCGACATCACCACGGTTCATGACCGCATTCAGGCTGCCCCCATCGCCCTCGGTGCACAGAACGTGTACTGGGAGGCCAAGGGTGCCTTCACCGGTGAGTCCTCTTGCGACATGCTCAAGTCCGCTGGCTGCACCTACTGCATCATCGGCCACTCCGAGCGTCGTGACTACTTCCACGAGACCGACGAGGACCAGAACAAGAAGGCCAAGGCCCTCGTTGCCGCCGGTCTTGTTCCCGTCTTCTGCTGCGGCGAGTCCCTCGAGGTCCGCGAGGCCGGCACCTATGTCGAGCACGTCGTGAACCAGGTCAAGGCTGGCCTTGCTGGTCTTGAGATCACCTGCCCCAAGCAGGTCGTCGTCGCCTACGAGCCCATCTGGGCCATCGGCACCGGCAAGACCGCTACTGCTGAGGATGCTCAGGAGGTCTGCGGCGCTATCCGTGAGACCCTCAAGGAGATGTTTGGCGAGGAGCTCGCTAACGGCATCCGCGTTCTCTATGGTGGCTCTGCCAAGCCCGGCAACATCGCCGAGCTCGTCGCCAAGCCCGACGTCGACGGCGCCCTCGTGGGCGGCGCTTCGCTCAAGGCTGCCGACTTCGCCTCTATGGTCGTCAAGGCAGGCGAGTAGGACATATGGCACAGCGTCATCTTCCTGCACTCCTGATCATCATGGACGGCTGCGGCCTTGCTCCGGCCGATGGCGAGAACGCCGTCGCCGCTGCCAAGACGCCCTTCCTTGATAGCCTGTACGAGAAGTATCCCCACACTACGCTCGGCGCTTCGGGCGAGGACGTGGGCCTTCCCGACGGTCAGATGGGCAACTCCGAGGTGGGTCACCTCAACATCGGTGCCGGCCGCATCGTGTTCCAGGAGCTTTCGCGCATCAACAACGCCATCAAGGATGGCTCCATCGCCAAGAACGAGGTCTTCGTCAAGGCTATGGACGACGTCAAGGCTGACGGCAAGACTCTCCACCTCATGGGCCTTATGAGCCCTGGCGGTGTTCATTCTCACATGAACCACGTCGAGGCCCTGGTCAAGATGGCTGCCGAGCATGGTGTCAAGACCGTTCGCGTCCACGCCTTCATGGATGGCCGCGACGTTGACCCGCAGTCCGGTGCCGGTTACATGAGTGAGTTCTGCGCTTTCCTGGCCAAGATCTCCGAGGAGACCGGTTGCGACGCTCGCGTTGCCACCGTCTCGGGCCGTTATTGGGCCATGGACCGCGACAACCGTTGGGAGCGCATCCAGCGCGCCTACGACGTCATGGTCAACGCATCCGATGCCGATACCGACCCTGTTGCCGGTATCAAGGCCTACTACGAGAAGGATCCGCGCGGCGACGAGTTCGTCGAGCCCTTCGCTGCCCACAACGAGGGCATCCACGAGGGCGACGCGGCCATCTTCTTCAACTTCCGTCCCGACCGCGCTCGTCAGATGACCCGCGTGTTCACGGACAAGGAGTTCGACGGCTTTGAGCGCGAGCAGATCAAGCTTTCGCACTTTGTGACGATGACCGAGTACGACCCGACGTTTGACGTCGAGGTCGCCTTCCCCAAGACGTTCCCCGAGAACGTCCTGGCCGACGTTATCGCCGCCAACGGCCTGAAGCAGCTGCACACCGCCGAGACCGAGAAGTACGCTCACGTTACGTTCTTCCTCAACGGTGGCATCGAGGAGCCCAAGGAGGGCGAGGAGCGCGTGCTCGTCGCTTCCCCCAAGGTTGCTACCTACGATCTGCAGCCTGAGATGAGCGCTCCAGAGGTTACTGAGAAGCTCGTCGCCGCAATCAACGAGGATCGCGCTGATTTCTACATCGTGAACTTCGCGAACTGCGACATGGTTGGTCACACCGGTGTTTTCGACGCCGCCGTTAAGGCCGTCGAGGCTGTTGACGATGCCCTGTCCAAGGTTGTCCCGGCGATTCTCGCCAAGGGCGGCTTTGCGCTGATTACCGCCGACCACGGCAACGCCGATCACATGTTTGACGTTGCTTCCGACGGTTCCAAGCATCCGTTCACGGCTCACACCACCAACCGTGTGCCGTTCATCATCGTTGATGAGAAGGCACAGCTCACCGGTATCGAGGACGGCCGTCTTTCCGATATCGCTCCCACCATGCTCACCATGGCTGGTATTGAGCCTTCCGCCGAGATGACGGGTCGCGTGCTCGCCACCGAGGCCTAATAGAAAACAAATACCGTTTTCTATTAAGGGGGTTGTCCATAACCGGACAACCCCCTTTTTTGCGCTATTTCTACCTCGTCATCAAATGGCTGATGGGGGAGTGTCGGGGGTTGTGGTACAGTACTGGAGTTTGAATTGTTCTATTAAGGAGCTTATCTATGGGTCCGTTCCAGATTCTTCTGTTTGTCGTTTGGGCTGTTTCTGCCGTGGCGCTGACGATTCTCGTCCTGATGCATTCCGGTAAGGGCACCGGCGTTTCGGATATGATCGCTAGCTCGCTGTATAACTCCAGCTCTGCCACGGGCGTCATGGAGCAGAACCTCGACCGCCTGACCGTCATCATGGCTGTCGTGTTTGCCGTGTGCGTCGTGCTGTGCATGTTCTTCTTCCCGCAGGGCATCGTCGGCTACTAAGCACGAGCCTCATAAGTATTCAAAAAGGGTCCCGTAAGTGCGGGACCCTTTTTGTTTACATATTTGTAACAGAGTCAAAATATCCTCACATACTTCGCCCAACTAAAGAAATTCTCGACCGTTAACCGGAATTAGCCCCAAATTGTGTATAAAATGCGCTACTGTATTGCAAAACGTTGGTCCGTTGTGCATAACCAGCCATAGCAGCGGGCGGCGTTTTGATGGTTCGGATCGGATTGTTTCGACATGTGTCCGACTGAACATTTCTTTGTCCTATCTCATAAGGAGGATGGCATGGCTGATTCTATGTTCCACCAGCCCGTTATGGGTCGTCGCGCCTTTGTTGGCGGCACCCTTGCTGCGAGCTCCATGGCTTTTCTTGCCGCATGCGGCAAGAAGGGTGGCGACGCTTCCGGTTCTGAGTCCGGTTCGACGCTGAACTTCTACATCAACAACCCGGTCTGCATCGACCCCTACAATGTCCAGGAGGACCAGGGCACTCAGGTCGAGTACCAGCTCTTTGACGCTCTGACCTCTTATGACGCCGAGAAGGGCGAGATCGTTCCGCTGGCTTGCGAGTCCTTTGAGGCCAACGACGACGCCACCGAGTTCACCTTCAAGATCAAGAAGGCCAAGTTCCACAACGGTGACGACGTTACTTCCAAGTCCTTCAAGCTCGGTTGGGAGCGTCTGGTCAACACCAAGTCGGCCATCGCTACCGAGTACGGTCCTTCCGAGGTCTCCTATCACCTTTCCATGGTCGAGGGCTATGACGACCTGCTTGCCGGTAACGCTACCGAGCTCAGCGGTGTTACCTGCCCCGACGATGAGACCCTCGTCGTCAAGCTGTCTTCCGCTTACGCCGACTTCCCCTTCGTCGCCTCTCACCCGGCTCTGGCCCCGGTTCCCGAGTGCGCCGAGTCCGATGCCAAGAGCTTCTATCTTGCGCCGGTCGGTAACGGCCCGTTCATGATGGACGGCAAGTGGGAGGATGGTCAGGAGATCAACCTCAAGAAGTTCGACGATTACTATGGCGACAAGGCCAAGATCGATGGCATCCACTTCCAGGTCATCAAGGACATGGAGACCGCTTACAAGGAGTTCCAGGCCGGTAACCTCGATGTCTGCGACGTTCCCGTTGCTCAGATCGATGCCGCCAAGAAGGATCGCGGCGTGTCCAAGGACGGCTACACCATGGGTAACGGCGAGCGCATGCTGCTCGGCTCCGAGCCTTCCACCTACTACCTGACCTGCAACAACACGGCCGAGCCGTTCAACAACGCCGACCTGCGCAGGGGCATCTCCCTGGCCATTAACCGTGAGGCCATCTGCAAGACCATCTTCAAGGGTACCCGTACCCCCGCCGACGGCATTGTTCCTCCGGGCATCGATGGCTACAAGGAGGGCGCATGGGAGTTCTGCGCCTACGACGTCGACAAGGCTAACGAGTACCTCGACAAGGTTTCTCCCGCTGACGCCAACGGCGATCGTGGCATTAACGTGCAGCTGTCCTACAACCAGGACGGTGGCCACAAGGAGATCATGGAGTCCATCATCGGTGACCTTGCCAAGGTGGGCGTTAACGCTACTTCCGATACCCCCGAGTGGTCTGCCCTGCTCGAGCAGTATCAGAACTTCGACTATGAGTTCGGTCGTTTGGGCTGGATTGCCGACTACCCGATCATGGACAACTTCCTGTATCCGCTGTTCCACTCTGATTCCCTCGGTGGCGACAACCGCTCCGGTTACAACAACCCCGAGTTCGACGCCAAGGTCAACGAGGCTCGCACCACGGTTGACGACGAAGAGCGCGTCGCTAAGATGCAGGAGGCCGACGCTATGGTCGCTGCCGACTGCCCGGTCATCCCGGTGATGTTCTACACGCACACCATCGTCGGCTCCGATCGCATCAAGCACCTCTATGTCGATCCGCAGAAGCACGCCGAGCTGGGTACCGCTGAGCTCGCCTAAGAGTTTGCAGCTTCCGTGAGGGTCAAGTATTTACGTAGACCTCATGGGAAACATACAGTTCTCCCTAACCTGGGGTAAACTGGCTGATGGTAATTTTGGGATGCCGGTCTGGCGATCGGCATCCCATTTAGGTTAATCCCTAGATAGGGGAGTGGTATGGGTAAGTACATCGTTAAACGTGTGCTTCAGTTCATCCCGGTATTTTTGGGCGTTACGCTGATTCTGTTCGCCCTCCAGAATATCGTGCCGGGAGATCCGATCAAGCTGATCGGTGGAGACAAGGCTCTGTCCCCCGAGGTGGAGCTTCAGCTTCGCGTCCGCTATCACCTGGTCCAGTCGGACGAGGACGGCAACGCGATCCTTGACGAGAACGGCGACCCCGTTCAAACGTCGCTCGTGGACCGTTACTTGTATTACATGAACGGCCTGCTTCATGGCGATCTGGGCAATTCGTATCAGCGCAAGCTGCCGGTTACGGAAATCTTTGCCCAGAAGTATCCGTATACGGTCAAACTTGCCGCGTGCGCCATCGTGCTCGAGGCAATTATGGGTATCGGTGCGGGTATCATTTCGGCGGTAAAGCGTTATTCCTTCTGGGATATTTTGGTAACGCTCACCACGTCGATCCTCGTTGCGGTCCCGGCCTTCTGGCTCGGTATGTTGCTGCAGCTGTTCTTTGGCGTCATCCTCAAGGACGCCACGGGCGGTGCAATCTCCATGCCGATCTCGGGTGCCGGCGGTTCCAGCTCTCAGTATCAGGATTGGATGCACTATGTGCTTCCGACCATTACGCTGGCTTCGGTTTCGACCGCTTATGCTGCGCGCATCATGCGCTCGCAGCTGCTTGACGTCATGAACCAGGATTACATCCGTACGGCAAAGGCCAAGGGTCTCTCCAATCGTGCGATCATCATCAAGCATGCGCTTAAGAATGCACTCATCCCCGTCGTTACCTATATTGGTGTCGACTTTGGCGGCATGCTTTCGGGCGCCATCCTGACCGAGACGGTCTTCAACTGGCCCGGTATCGGCTATGAGGTCTATCGCGCCATTAGCATGCGTGACTGGCCCATCGTTATGGGCGGCGTTACGCTCATCGTCGTCGTCGTCATGGTGATCAACCTGCTCGTCGACATTAGCTATGCATTCCTCGACCCGCGCATCCGCCTTGGCGGTCCGTCGGATAAGGCCTAAGGGAGGTACGTCTCATGCAGGAAACTGATTCTCAGTCTCAGGAGCAGGCTACCGCCACCAAGGCCGCATCTGCTCCCGCCAAGTCCCGCACGCTGTGGGGCGACGCTTTTAAGCGTCTTCGTAAGAACAAGCTCGCCGTTATCGGTGTCTGCTGGATCATCATTGTCGTTGTGGTTGCCCTGACCGCAGATCTGTGGGCTAAGCCCTGGCTCGGTTCGCCGACGGCTTCCGACTCGACCACCATGGCTCAGACGTCGCTGCTGGCTCCGTGTGCCGAGCACCCGTTTGGCACCGACGCCCTTGGTCGCGACATTCTTGTCCGCGTTATCTACGGTGCACGTGTTTCGCTGTCCGTCGGCATTATGGCCACCGCGATCTCCACGCTGATCGGTCTGGTCATGGGTGCTCTGGCGGGTTTCTACGGCGGCATCTGGGATACGATCATCATGCGCTGTGCGGACATCTTCCTGGCGTTCCCGTACGTGCTGTTCGTTGTCGCCATGATCGCCGTTATCGGCCGTGGTCTTCAGAACGTCTTTATCGCCATCGGTATTCTCGGCTGGCCTTCGATTGCGCGCGTCTTCCGCTCTGCAATCTTGACGGTCAAGGAAAACGACTATGTTGACGCTGCGCGCGCGATGGGTGCATCCGATGCTCGTATCGTCGTGCGTCACATCTTCCCGAACTCCGTCGCCTCTATCGTGGTCTACGCAACCATGAACATTGGTGGCGCCATTCTGACCGAGTCCGCTCTGTCCTTCCTCGGCATGGGCGTTATTCCGCCTACGCCTTCGTGGGGCTCCATGATTCAGGACGGTCAGCAGTATCTTCTGACCGCTCCCTGGATGATGATCATGCCCGGTCTGGCAATTCTCTCGACGGTGCTCGCCTTCACCCTGCTGGGTGACGGTCTGCGCGACGCCCTCGACGTCAAGATGAAGGACGCATAAGGATGAAGAAGAACAAGAACTATGTGGACCTGAAGGACCAGCCGGTTCCCGAGGGCCAGCATCTGCTCGAGGTCGATGACCTTAAGATGTATTTCCATACCGAGGATGGTGTCGTTCGCGCTGTCGACGGTGTGTCCTACACGCTCGATCGCGGCGAGACCCTGGGTGTCGTCGGTGAGTCCGGCTCCGGTAAGTCCGTGACCGCCATGACTATCATGGGCCTCATCTCGATGCCTCCGGGAAAGATTGAGGGCGGCGACGTTCGCTATCGCGGTCGTTCTATCCTCGAGATGACCGAGGAAGAGATGCAGCACATTCGCGGTAACGACATCGCGATGATCTTCCAGGATCCTATGACCTCCTTGAACCCGGTCTATAAGATCGGCAAGCAGGTGGGCGAGGGTCTTCGTCTGCACCGTGGCTACTCCAAGCAGGAGGCGCTCAAGCGCGCCACCGAGCTTTTGGACCTCGTTGGTATTCCCGAGCCCGAGAAGCGCGTCAATGAGTATCCGCACCAGTTCTCTGGCGGTATGCGTCAGCGCGTCATGATCGCTATGGCTCTTGCCTGCGATCCTGATATCCTGATTGCCGACGAGCCCACGACGGCTCTGGACGTTACCATTCAGGCTCAGATTATCGAGCTCATGCAGGAGATGCAGGAGAAGAACGGCAACGCCATTATCATGATTACCCATGACCTGGGCGTCGTCGCCGACATGGCCGACAAGATCATGGTTATGTACGCCGGCCGTCCCGTCGAGTTCGGTACTGCTGAGGAAATCTTCTACGAGAGCCGCCACCCCTACACCTGGGGCCTTATCCGCTCCATCCCGGAGCAGGCCATCGAAGAGAAGAAGCCGCTTACGCCGATTCACGGCAACCCGCCTTCGCTCATGAACCTGCCCGAGGGCTGCGTGTTCTCGCCTCGTTGTCCCTATGCGACCGATAAGTGCCGCAAGCAGCGCCCCGAGCGCGTTGTCACCGAGTCTGGTCATTACTCTGCGTGCCACTACTCCGGTGACCCCGAGTTTCTCAAGAACGCTCCTGAGACGTCCCGTACGCGCAAGGATTCCAAGAAGGGAGGCGAGGCGTAATGGCAGATACCAACGAGCGTACTCCGTTGCTGAAGGTCGAGCACCTCTCTAAGGAGTTTCCCGCTGAGTCCGGCATGTTCGCCAAGCGCTTCTCCAAGCGTGTCGTCTCTGCTGTGAACGACATTTCGTTCGAAATCTATCCTGGCGAGACCTTTGGTTTGGTCGGCGAGTCCGGTTGCGGTAAGTCCACCACGGGCCGTACCATCATGCGTCTCACCAAGCCGACGGCCGGCAAAGTGTTCTTCCAGGGCAAAGACGTTGCCGAGATGAGCAAGCACGAGATCAAGGATATGCGTCGCGAGATGCAGTTCATCTTCCAGGACCCCTATGCTTCGCTGAATCCTCGTATGACCATCGGTGAGATCGTCTCCGAGCCCATGACCATTCACGGCGTGGGCACCAAGGAGGAGCGCATTGAGCGCGTCCGCGAGCTTCTCGACGTCGTTGGACTGAACCCCGAGCACATCAACCGCTATCCGCACGAGTTCTCCGGCGGTCAGCGTCAGCGTGTCGGTATTGCCCGTGCATTTGCGCTGAAGCCCAAGCTGATTATCTGCGACGAGCCGGTTTCCGCTCTGGATGTGTCCATTCAGGCCCAGGTTCTGAACCTGCTCAAGGAACTCCAGGACAAGTTCGGTACCGCATATCTGTTTATCGCCCACGACCTGTCCGTCGTGCAGCACATCTCCGATCGTGTTGCCGTTATGTATCTGGGTAAGATGGTCGAGGTTTCGGACTGGAAGACGCTCTACAGTGAGCCTCACCATCCGTACACGCAGTCACTGCTGTCTGCCGTGCCGGTTCCCGATCCTGATATCCAGAAGACCCGTAAGCGCATCATCCTTGCCGGCGATCCGCCGTCGCCGCTGGATCCGCCGACCGGCTGCCGTTTCCACACGCGCTGCCCGATCGCGCAGGGTATCTGCTCCGAGAAGCTGCCTGAGTTTAAGGAAGTCGCACCGGGTCACTGCTGCGCGTGCCACTTCGCGGAGCCGTTCCCGATCAAGGAATCGCACATCGACCTGTAGCCGGTTGTTATCGTCCGGGCCCGTGCTGGACTTAGTTTTCAGAACGTCCTCGACCATGGAAACCCTCTTATCCTGCTCCTTCGGAGCTGTGGATAAGGGGGTTTCTTGGTCTGCGGAATGTTCTGAAAACTAAGTCCAGCACGGGCCCTGTGTTACCGCTGCAGGGGGGGGTGCGATTCCTTGATCGCTCACTTAATCTAATGGGAAAGATAGTGAGGCCGGAGCTTTAGCTCCGGCCTCCTTATATAAGGGCTCGGCTTTGCCGAGCCACCAAATTTGCATCAGCCCCCAGAACATGTTTGAGAACTGTGTCCGGAGTACATACTCCTAGGGCCGGAATGAGGTCGCCTTCCAACGCATTCCGCAGGGGGCGGCATTATTTTGTAGCGCGAAGCGCGGATCAAAATAATGCCGCATGCCCGAGGACGCGTTGGAAGGCGACCTCATTCCGGCCCGAACAGGTCAGTCTACCTGCGCATTTACAAATTCGTAAACTTTTTTGAAAAAAGTGCTTGCACAGTTCTCGAATCATAGGTTATTATCTTCCTCGTTGAACGCGCGGGTCCAACAAAACGATTCGCAAATCAACAACATAGCATGTCGGAGTGGCGGAATTGGAAGACGCGCTAGCTTGAGGTGCTAGTGACCGCTTTTTGGTCATGCGGGTTCAAGTCCCGCCTCCGACACCATCGCATTTGAGAAGCCTCTTCGGAGGCTTTTTTGTTACCGATAGACGGTGGGGTCCACGATGGAAACGCTTGAACGCAACGAGTGGGCAGACGTTGCCCAACTAGTCGAGATCACGAGCGATGCTGTCATCATCTGCGAGCTCGACGGAACAATTCTGCATGTGAATAATCGCTTACTTGGTTTGATGTGCGAGGAACGCGCCGACGTCATCGGTGGAGATGTTAAAGACGTCCTGTACTCGTCCGCTTTTGAACGTGCGACGGAACATCGTCTGCCATTTGAAACTGATGGCTCCGAGAATGAACTGATGCTCAAGCTGAGTGACGGCTCCTTTATCCCCGTCTTGGTTCGTGCGGGCTCCGTAACGCCTCCACGCATCTTTGGGCGCCGCGCGCCACGTGTCTTGGTGGCGCTCCATAGCATCGAAGAACAGTATTCGCACGACCGACAGCTCAAGCGTGCGTTATCGGAGCTTAGAGTGGCGAACAAGCGCCTCTCTGGCACGCTCTCGGTCATTATGAGTACCGTGGGCTCCGATGAGCTGCCCAGCCTACTTGATACCGTTTTGAACCAGCTTGTAGGAACGCTCGATGCTTCGGGTGCCGCTATCTATTTTTCTGAGAGCGGCGGTTTTAAGCTACGCGGTGTTTCCAAGGAGCTGTACGACAGCTACCTGCCCGAGTTTTTGCCGTATGGCGCTGGCATTCCGACGTATGTTCTTCGTGAGTCGCGTGCCTGTCGCTTGTCGATTCAACAGGACCTTGAGGGCGATAGGGCCGCCTCCGGTATGTTCATGGACTTGGACAATCGTTCTAAGCACCTGTTGCGCGTGCAGGATATGCCTCCGTACCGCAGCGAGATCTGTCTTCCCGTTTTTTACGGTACGCAGATCCTTGGCGTGCTGGAAGTTGGCTGGAAACGCCCCCAGGCACCGCTCGCCTATGACGTTAATGTACTCGAGGTCATTTGCGATTACTTGTCTATCCAACTGGTCGGCATGGCATCGAGTCTTCGCTCTCGTCGCACGGCCGAGCTTGGCCGCTCGCTCAATGTCTTACGTGATGAGTTGTTTACCTTTCTAGACGATTCCGTCGCGGCTACCCAGGCGGTATCGTCCGAGATCTGCAATATGCTCAACTGCCATTTTTGCCCTGTTGAGTATGACGCCAGTCTGGATTCCTACGTCATAGATTTTGAAGGCGGCAGTCGCGTTGCTTTGCCGGACGATCCCGAGAATCTTTTCTTTTCCACGACGGCGCCAGCGGCACGTCTGGGGGCTGGCCCTGATGGCTTTGAGGCATCTGTTTTGGGGGGTACGAGTGCCGAGGACCTTAAACACGTCCGTATAACTCGCGTTGACGAATCGATGCCTATGGGAGGCTGGCTTAGGGCGCATGGTCTGCCTTGTCAAGGTCTCTACGTCGACTCCGGCATCGAGGCGGGGCACCCGCGCTCTGAGGGCGATGGCAAGCACAGTAACGACGCGATTGTTCCTGCTTCTGTTGCGAAGAGCCCGACGACGCGCGCGCTGCTGCTTCGTGATGGTAGCCAAGAGCCGATTGATGACCTTGAATATGACTACTTGGTGCACTTGGCGCATGACTTTGAACTGATCTACGAAGGCGAATCTCAAAAGCGCGAGGAGCGCCATATCGCTCAGACGCTCCAGATCGGCATGAGAAATTCCCTGGGGGATGTTCCGGGTATCGCAACCGATTCGGTGTACCTGTCGGCCACGAATTCGGCGTTGGTCGGAGGCGATTTCTATACGCTCATTCGTCTTCCCGACGACTGCGCCGTCATGATTCTGGGTGATGTGTCTGGCAAAGGCATTGAGGCCGCATCGATGTCCGCGCTCGTCAAGACGGCCCTGACGGCATATGCCTGGGAGGGCGCTGGACCGGCCCGCATGGCACGCTCCCTTAACAGCATGCTCATGGGCTTTTCGAGGGTCGAGACGTTCGTGACGGCCTTTATCGCCAAGATTGACCTTAAAGCCGGACGCGCAACGTATTGTTCGGCGGGCCATCCTCCGACCATGGTCATCAGGCCAGAGTCGATGCCGCTGGGTGGCGGCGAGGCTCGTGGGGGAGAGGTCGAGCTGCTTGGATGCCAATCGGGTGTAATCGGTGCCTTTGAGAGCATGGTGTACGAGACAGGCGTGTTTACGTTCGCCCCCGGCGACATGCTCTTCATGTATACGGATGGAACGATTGAGGCCCGCGACCGCACCGGAGTGTTCTTTGGCGAGCAGCGCTTGCGCGACCTTCTGCTTTCTGTTTCGGGGGAGGGCGTGTCGGGCATTTGCGGCAAGGTCTTGGGCGAGCTTGACCGATTTACCGAATCGGCGCTGGACGATGACATTGCATTGGTGTCCCTTGAGTTTTTACGGGGTCGTTCATAGACGACGCTGGGCGGGCTGAATCCGTACGGTTAGGGAAACGAATGCATTGAGTGGGCTTTTTTGGGGAACCATGGTCGTATGAATGAGTGGAATGACATAGCGGTTTTGACGCCACCAGGCGATATCGACATCGCCACGGTGCCTGCGCTGCGTCGGCGGTTGGATGCTTTGATTGGCCGCGGCGTGCGTCGTGTCGTCATCAACTGTCAGGCTGTCAGCTTTATCGATTCGACGGGCTTGGCATTCCTGCTTACACGCGCTCGTGAGCTCATGAGGCGAGAAGGCCTGCTTTCGCTCGTCAATGCATCGGGTGAAGTTGTTCGCTTTTTGGAGATTGCTCGTCTTGTCGATATCCTTCATGTCGCGGGGCCGGCACGGGAGTCTATTCCCGCTATTCCGGTGGGGGAGCTGCCTCGCTGGAGTAAGAGCGTCGAGGTCCGTCAGGGTATCGAGAATCTTCCATACTACCGACATCGCATCGCCGAACTCCTTGAATCGCTTCCGTTGCGCCGTGACGAGCGCTACGATGTCGCATTGGCGTCGGGGGAGGCGCTGGGTAATGCCTATGACCATGCGGGCGGTATCGGGTGCGTCCTGACGGTTCAAGCCTATGGCGATCGCGTTGTGGTTGAGGTGCTTGATCGAGGTGCCGGCTATTCTATCGATGAAACGAGCGAGCCGGTTGCATCTGAGGAACGCGGCCGTGGTATCAAGCTTATGCGTATGCTCGTCGATAACGTGGAGGTTGCTCGTCGTACGGACGGCGCCGGCACGCGCGTGCAGATGGTGAAGCTGTTTAGCGGAGCGCTGGAATCGTGTGCCTAGCCAATCGCTTTAGCGCGTTTGGCTACTAAGAACATGCGGCAGACAAGTTTTTTGAAAAAAGTACTTGCGTCTTTTGGACAACTCGCGTAAATTAATAACCCGCAAGCGGACATGGCTCAGTTGGTAGAGCACAACCTTGCCAAGGTTGGGGTCGCGGGTTCGAGCCCCGTTGTCCGCTCCATTGCATTTCCGGACCGTTTAGGCGGTCCTTTTTCGGCGAAGTGGCCAAGTGGTAAGGCAGAGGCCTGCAAAGCCTTTACCCCCGGTTCGAATCCGGGCTTCGCCTCCAGGCAACATCCGGGCGCTCCGGCGCCCGTTTTGTTTTACATATGCGGACATGGCTCAGTTGGTAGAGCACAACCTTGCCAAGGTTGGGGTCGCGGGTTCGAGCCCCGTTGTCCGCTCCAAACGCAGCAGCCCGACTACTACGGTAGCCGGGCTTTTTCGTACCCATCGCATGGGCTCGAACCCGAGAGGGGGCGAGGGTTTTGGGGCGTGGCTGCGGCGTTGTTTGTCGCGAATGTTCGCTTTGGGCGTATCATCGTGGGCATCTCGCAAAACCTCGTTGCAAGGGAGACTCATCCCATGGCTACAGAAAAGTCCTCGTCGCGCTCATGGATGTCCGATGCTGCGATCTATCAGATCTACCCGCGCTCGTTTAAGGATTCGACTGGTTCGGGTCTGGGCGATATCGCGGGCATTACCCAGCAGATGGACTATCTTGAGCGGCTGGGTATCGAGGCCATCTGGCTGAGTCCGTTTTACCCATCGCCTCTTGTCGATGGCGGCAATGATGTGGCGGACTACTGCGATGTCGACCCACGGCTCGGCTCGCTTGACGACTTCGATGACATGATCGCTGCGGCTCACGTGCGCGGCATCAAGGTCATCGTCGACATCGTGCCCAACCATTCATCCAACCAGCACCCCTGGTTCAAGGCCGCTCTTGCCGCCGGCCCCGGATCGCCCGAGCGCGCCCGCTATATCTTCCGCGATGGTCGCGGCGAACATGGCGAGCTGCCTCCCACCAATTGGAATGCCAACTTTGGCGGCCCCGCCTGGACGCGTGTCGCGGACGGTCAGTGGTATCTGCACATGTTTACGCCCGAGCAGCCGGACTTTGACTGGTCGTGCCCCGAGGTTCATGCGTTCTTTTGCGACGTCCTGGCGTTTTGGAGCGATCGAGGCGTCGATGGCTTTCGCATTGATGTGGCGCACGGTCTTGCCAAGGATCTCGACCGCGATGACCTCGACCGGTGGCATCTCGCCGAGGGAGATGACATGGTTGACGACGGCACCCATCCGCTGTGGGACCGCAACGAGGTCCACGAGATCTATCGCGAGTGGCGCCGCGTGTTCGACCGCTACGATCCGCCCCGCAGCGCCGTTGCCGAGGCGTGGGTGCTGCCCGAGCGCCAGTATCTCTACGCGCGCCCCAACGAGCTTGGCCAGACATTTAACTTTGAGTTCGCCAAGGCCACTTGGACCTATGATGACATGCACACTGCAATCGAGGAGGGCTTGAAGGCGGCCATCGAATCCGATTCCGCCTCGACCTGGGTACTCTCCAACCACGACGTGCCGCGCGTGGCGACGCGCTATGCCCTGCCGCAAATCAAGTCGACGCGCTACCACCAGATTGCGCTCGACTGGCTCTTACGCGACGGGTCGTCTTATGACGAGGACCGTGAATTCGGCGAGCGCCGCGCGCGGGCGGCCCTTTTGCTTGAGCTGGCGCTTCCGGGCTCGGCATACGTGTATCAGGGTGAGGAGCTCGGCCTTTTTGAGGTGGCTGACATTCCGTGGGCTGCACTCGAAGATCCCACTGCGACCAATACGCACGGACCGAAGCGCGAGAAGGGGCGCGACGGCTGTCGTGTGCCCCTGCCATGGGTAGCGGCGGACGATCCCACGCAGGGCGGATCGTTTGGGTTTTCGCCTGCGGACGCTGATGCGGCGCCCCATCTGCCGCAGCCTGCATGGTTTTCCGATTACGCTGCCGATAGAGAAGAAGCGGACCCGACATCGATGCTTGCGCTCTATCGTGACGCCCTCTGGCTGCGGCGCAAGCTGCACGGGTGCGCCAACGATCTTGCGTGGCTCGATCTTGACGGGCGCACCGGCCTTGCGGATGGTGCCGAGGGCGCTGAGGGTGGCGTCATCGCCTATCGCCGCGACAACGGATGGGCGTGTGTGACGAACTTCGGTGCAGCACCCGTGGAGCTGCCGGCGGGCAGGGTCCTGCTCACCTCATCACCGCTTGCAGACGGCAGGCTCGCGCAGGACAGTTCCGCCTGGATCATGCTCGGTAAGATATAGGAGCCTCTTGCGGCGAGTTTGCGTTTGCCTGCGCTTTCCGTGGTGGCTGATGTCTTCGCGAGGTTCGCGAGGGCGTCGCAAAACTTTTCAAAAAAAGTTCTTGCATAGGATGCGGGCATCACGTAAGATTAATCCTCGTAAGCGGACATGGCTCAGTTGGTAGAGCACAACCTTGCCAAGGTTGGGGTCGCGGGTTCGAGCCCCGTTGTCCGCTCCATTTGGGCGTTTAGCTCAGGGGGAGAGCGCTTCCCTGACACGGAAGAGGTCAGAAGTTCAAATCTTCTAACGCCCACCAAATGTTCGCAGCTCAGAGGCTATGTCCTCTGGGCTGTTTTGTTTTGCTACCAAGCACGCCGCCAAATAAGCCACCAAATATTGATCCAAGGTCCGTACGCGATGGCCTTCGCATCCCGTAGAGGTGCCGGCAGATTGCATACGTCCTGGCCGATCGTGACCGCAACATGTTGGTCAAGCATAATCTTTTGGATTCTTTTGGCGTGAGTGGCTTGGTTTTGGTAGGATTTGTCAGCGGCTTGACTAAGGGGGTTTTATAACTGCCATGCAGGTAGCCGTGTTGGTAACGTTTTACCGACTTGCCAAGAACCCCTCATAATTAATGCGTCTGCAAAATGACCAATTGCTTTGACCTGCTGAAACACTATATGTTGTGTTTGAACTAAAAAAAGAATACAGGATATAGATGCGTCTTTGTCGTATGATAGATGGCGGACAGAGAACGAAGACCTTATTCGTCCCATTTGGACACGCCTTTGAGCCGCTTGATCGGCCGCGAGGATTGTCCGCATGAGGGCCTATGGTTATCGAGAACACAGATTGCGCGACGGCGCCGCAAGACAGGGGCACGCCCTGCCGGGCATCGTTTGGCTCTGAAGCGCAATGAGGCTACGACGCGAAAGAGGCAAGAGGATGAAGATCATCAAGCGCAGCGGCACCGAGGTTGTCTTTGACATCGATAAGATCGTCAATGCCATCCGCGCCGCAAACTTGGAGGTCGAGGAGAGCTCTCGTCTTACCGACCGCCAGGTGGTTTATGCGGCGCAAAACGTCGCCGAGGCATGCGAGAACGCGGGTCACACTGTTTCGGTCGAGGAGATTCAGGATTTGGTCGAGGACGAGATCATGCGTCTCGACTGCTACGAGGTTGCCCGCCACTACATCATCTATCGCTATGTTCAGAGCCTGAAGCGCCAGAAGAACACGACCGATGACAAGATCCTGTCGTTGATTGAGTGCAATAACGAAGAGGTTAAGCAGGAGAACTCCAACAAGAACCCGACCGTCAACTCCGTTCAGCGCGACTATATGGCTGGCGAGATTTCCAAGGACCTGACCCAGCGCGTGCTGCTGCCCCAGGAGATCGTGGATGCCCATAATGAGGGCCTGATCCATTTCCACGATTCGGATTACTTTGCCCAGCACATGCACAACTGCGATCTGGTGAACCTGGAGGACATGCTCCAGAACGGCACTGTTATCTCGGGTACGCTGATTGAGAAGCCGCACAGCTTCTCGACCGCCTGCAACATCGCGACGCAGATCATCGCCCAGGTTGCTTCCTCTCAGTACGGTGGCCAGTCGATTTCGCTGACCCATCTTGCCCCGTTCGTCGAGGTGAGCCGTCAAAAGATTCGCGGCGAGGTCGCCCGCGAGCTCGAGGAGCTCGGCGTTTCCGCATCTCCCGAAAAGGTCTGCGAGGTCGTTGAGGACCGCCTGCGTGACGAGATCCGTCGCGGCGTTCAGACGATTCAGTATCAGGTCGTGACCCTTATGACCACGAACGGCCAGGCGCCGTTCGTGACGGTCTTTATGTATCTTAACGAGGCCCGTACGCCTCAGGAGAAGCACGACCTTGCCATGATCGTGGAGGAGACGCTTCGCCAGCGCTACGAGGGCGTTAAGAACGAGGCCGGCGTGTGGATTACCCCGGCATTCCCCAAGCTCATCTATGTACTCGAGGACGATAACGTTCACGAGAATTCCCCGTACTTCTACCTGACCCAGCTGGCCGCTAAGTGCACCGCCAAGCGCATGGTGCCCGACTACATCTCCGAGAAGAAGATGCGCGAGCTCAAGCTGTCGAAGGGCGAGACCGCGGGCAACGGCGACTGCTATACCTGCATGGGTTGCCGCAGCTTCCTGACGCCCGATCGCTCCGGTAACGGATTTAACAACGTGGCCAACGCGTTGAACTATGACCCGAACAAGCCCAAGTACTACGGTCGCTTTAACCAGGGCGTTGTGACCATCAACCTGCCCGATGTCGCGCTGAGCTCGCATCAGGACATGGACAAGTTCTGGAAGATCTTCGACGAGCGCCTTGAGCTGTGCCACCGCGCCCTGCTGTGCCGTCATGAGCGTCTGATGGGTACGCTTTCGGATGCCGCACCGATTCTTTGGCAGTACGGTGCCCTCGCCCGCCTGAAGAAGGGCGAGACGATCGACAAGCTGCTCGTGGGCGGTTACTCCACCATTAGTCTGGGTTATGCCGGCCTGTACGAGTGCGTCAAGTACATGACGGGCCACAGCCACACCGAGAAGGAGGGCACGCCCTTTGCCATGGCCGTCATGCAGCGCATGAACGACAAGTGCGCGGAGTGGAAGGCCGAAAGCGATATTGACTTCTCGCTGTACGGTACCCCGCTTGAGTCGACGACCTACAAGTTCGCCAAGTGCCTGCAGCGTCGTTTTGGCATCATCCCGGGCGTGACGGACAAGGGCTACATCACCAACAGCTACCACGTCCACGTGTCCGAGGAGATCGACGCATTCGACAAGCTCAAGTTCGAGGGTATGTTCCAGCAACTTTCGCCGGGCGGTGCCATCTCCTACGTCGAGGTTCCCAACATGCAGGACAACCTCAAGGCTGTCATCCGCGTGATGCAGTACATCTACGACAACATCATGTACGCCGAGCTCAACACCAAGAGCGATTATTGCCAGGTGTGCGGCTACGACGGCGAGATCAAGATTGTCGAGGATGACGGCAAGCTGGTGTGGGAGTGCCCCAACTGCGGCAATCGCGACCAGGAGAAGATGAACGTCGCTCGTCGTACGTGCGGCTACATCGGTACCCAATTCTGGAACCAGGGTCGAACCGAGGAGATCCGCGACCGCGTGCTGCATCTCTAATAATCATCCCAGACTGCCCCGTAGCGAGGCCCCGGACCTTTACTCGCTATTTCGGACAGTCCTGGCTCACGACGGAGGCGCCACTGGCGCCTCCTGTTCGTGCGGAACTCATATCGAGCAAAGGTCCGGGGCCTCGCTACGGGGCAGTCAAGTTGACGTAGCTGAGATGCAGCATGAGGCCTGCTCACTCCTCGAAGTTCTTAGCGGAAATGAGTTGACTTGCAACAACGCTTTGCTTGCGATAACGGTTGAGCTGCAACAAAGTATTTATTGGACCTCGAACCCTATACTCGATGTTCGTTTCGTTCATTGAGTTGCCTTTTGCATGAGGCCGGGACATATCGTCCCGCCCGCAGTTTCGCAGGCCGAAGGCCGAGAATGTTTGAGGACGGGATGATATGTCCCGGCCTCCCGGGAGAGTTACTTATGAACTACGCGAACATTAAGTATTTCGACATTGCTGATGGGGAAGGCGTTCGTACTTCTCTGTTTGTGAGTGGGTGCCGCCGTGGGTGCAAGAACTGCTTTAACTCTGTCGCGTGGGACTTTGCTGCGGGCGAGCCGTTCGATCGTGCCGTCGAGGACAAGATTATCGAGAGCCTCGATCATCCCTTTATTGACGGCCTGACGATTCTGGGCGGCGAGCCTATGGAACCTGAGAATCAGGCGGGACTTGTTGACTTTATCGAACGCGTGCGTGCGGCCTATCCCGCGGGGTCGGGCAAGACCATTTGGTGCTTTACCGGCGACGTGCTCGAGGAGCTTATGCCGGGTGGTCGTCACCATACCGAGGCGACGGACCGTATCCTTGCCTGCCTCGATATGTTGGTGGATGGCCCGTTCGTTCAGGATCTGTACGATATCTCATTGCGCTTTAGGGGCTCGAGTAACCAGCGCGTGATTGATATGAACGCCACGCGTGCCCGTGCCGAGCGTGAGGGCGTTGCGCTTTGCGACGCTGTGGAGCTTTGGCGGGACGATCCAGTCTATTCGACCCATACTATGTAGCTTGTGGTCGATGCCGAAGGGCGTGGTACCATAGCGCGAACGTGAAATCGGAAAAGTGAGGCCCAGATGGTCGATCAGGAAAAAGTCGAGGCCGCCATTAAGCTGTTGCTTGAGGGCATAGGCGAGGACCCAACTCGTGAGGGCCTGCTGGAGACCCCGGCGCGCGTTGCCCGTATGTATGGTGAGATCGCCGGCGGTATGGACCAGAGCGCCGAGGAGCACCTGTCCAAAACCTTTGCCGTCGCTTCGAACGACTTGGTTATCGAGCGCGATATCACGTTTTACTCGCTGTGCGAGCATCATCTGCTGCCGTTTTATGGCAAGGCTGCGATCGGCTATATCCCTAACGGTCGCGTGGCGGGTCTGTCTAAGCTCGCTCGCACGGTTGAAGTCTATGCCCGTCGTCTGCAACTGCAGGAGCAGCTGTGTGCGCAGGTTGCCGACGCTCTCATGGATTATCTCGCTCCCCAGGGAGCGATTGTGCTCATGGAGGCTGAGCATATGTGCATGACCATGCGCGGCGTGCAGAAGCCCGGCACCAAGACCGTGACGCTCGCTCGCCGCGGCGTCTTTGAGACCGATCCCGCGCTCGAGGAGCGGTTCTTTAGGATGCTGGGCCGTTAGCATGAGGGTCGTCAACGACTTTACATCGAAGACCGATGAGGGGACGTCGCGTCGCGGCTTTATGGCTTCGGGCCTGACTCCCTTTGGTGCCATGCCTCGCATTGATTACATTTGTGCCAACGGGCTGTTCCGTCGGCACCTGGGCAACATTGCACAGTTGGAATCGGGACGCATCTTCTGCCGCCACGGCATTAACCATCTTCTCGATGTCGCTCGCATTATGTGGATCAAGAATCTCGAGGAACAGCTCGAATTTGACCGCGAGGTCATCTACGCCACGGCACTTCTTCACGATATCGGCAAAGATGAACAGTATGAATCGGGTATATCCCATGATGTTGCAAGCGAACGCGTCGCTGATGCGATTCTCGGCGGCATGCCCGATGATGTGGCGTTTGATCCGGCCGATGCCGCAGCCATTAAGACGGCCATTCTGGGCCATCGAAAGCTGCGCGTGAACAGCCAACCGCTTGAGCGTCTGCTCTATGCGGCCGACAAAGCGTCGCGCGCCTGCTTTGCATGCCCCGCGCGCAATGCTTGCAACTGGAGCGATGATAAAAAGAACCTGTCGATTCGCGTGTAGTTAGTTGCGCGGTCGGGGTTCTAAACGAAGGAGACGATCGCGATGAGTAACAAGAAACTGCCCGAGAATGCAACCAAGACTGAAGGCGCCGAGCTCGCCCGCCGTGGAAGGGGCGAAATATCCACTGCAACGGCGGTGCCCCACGTGAGCTATGATGATCTTCGCCATGCCGATCGCATTACTATCGACGGTCTCGAGGTCTTTGCCAACCACGGCGTGTATCCCGAAGAGAACGCGCTGGGCCAGAAATTCATCGTGTCCTTGGTGCTCTATGCCGACCTGCGTGCGGCGGGGGAGCACGATAACCTGGACGCTTCGATTGACTACGGCTCGGTGTGCCACGATGTCGATGGCTATCTGCGCGAGCATACGTTTAAGCTCATCGAGGCTGCAGCCGAGGGTGTGGCCCAGATGCTGCTGCGTCGTTACCCCCTGCTGCTTGGCGTGCACGTTAAGCTCGATAAGCCTTGGGCGCCCGTCGGTCTTCCCCTGGCAAGCTGCGGTGTCGAGATCGAGCGCGTGCGCTAACCGGTTCTAATACATCTCTATGGGTGGCTGCTTGAGCCGTTGCGACAGCGCTCTATTGTTGGGGCAGTACGCGTCGAGCAGGGCGTGGAACCGATGATTGTGGCTTGGCTCGAGCAAGTGGACGAGCTCGTGGGCGACAACCATGTCGAGGCATTCGATGGGATAGGCGGCAAGTTCGCGTGCGATGCGAATGGCTCCGGTCTTGGGCGTGCATGATCCCCAGCGCGTTTTCATGCCGCGCACGGAAACGCGGGATACGGCGACACCCATTGCGATTTCGTATGCGTGCACCATATCACGCAGCGCCGATGTGACTTCGGACGTATAGAGCTGGTCGATATGGACTTGGAGCTCGTTGGGCGTTAGGCCGTCGAGGATTGCGCACCGCTTGGCCTGTGGGCCTTCGTCCGATTCGTCGGTACCCATAAAACTTGCGAAGGTAGCCTGCTTGGGCCGCGGCGCGGGGGGTTCAAAGTTGTGGTCGAGTGCATCCTGAACGGTGATGGGTTTGCCCCAAAGCGCAATGATGGACGAGGGACTGAGCGGCTCTCGCGTCGTCGCCTGACGTTGCTCGCGTTGGGCAAGTCGGCTGATAATCCAGGCGCTGTTGCGCTTTACAAACGCTTCGATACGCTCGCGGCTGGCGCTGAGCGGTGCGCTGGCGTGGACCTCGCCGCTCGATGTGACGCGTAGGTTGAAGTTCTTGACGCGCTTTTTGGTAACGACGACGGGGATGGGCGTCCCATCCGGTCGGGATACGGAAATCGTAAACTGCTGCGTCAAAAGCGGTCCTTCAGATTGGGGACGGGCCGGCATGTCGACCGTTCGGCATGCCGGCCCGCTCAAGGGATGTGAAATTAATAACGCTCGAAGAAGGCAAGCGCGTTGTCGCTGCAGAGCTTTTGCATCACGGTCTTGCCAAAATGCTTGGAAAGCATGTTCTGGAACTCGGGCATCTTGCTGGCATCGGAGAGGAAAGCGGGCACAGTGGCGCCGTCCCAGTCGCCGCCGAGCGCGATGACGTCCTCGCCGCCCAGGTCGAGCCAGTGCTCGATATGTGCCGCCAGCTGGTCGAAGGTGACGTCTGCGGCGGTCTTGTCGGTTGCGTCGTTGGAAAGGAACTCGCTGCAGTAGTTGAGGCCGACGATGCCACCCATGTCGCGAATGGTACGGAACTGGTCGTCGGTAAGGTTGCGTTTGGCGCCGCAAACCGCACGGGAGTTGGAGTGGCTGGCGACGAAGGGACGCGTGGCGCGGGCGGCGACCTCGTCAAAGCACTCATCGTTGAGGTGGGAGACGTCGAGTACCATGCCGGCGCGCTCCATCTGCGTAAGTGCCTCGATGCCGGCGGCGGTGAGGCCGGCGTGGGTGTCGTGGCCGCTCGCGAGCGGTCCCTGCGCGTTCCAGCTGAGTGATGACATGAGTACGCCCAGGCTCTTAAGCACCTCGATCAGCGCGGGGTCCTCGGCAAAGAACGTGGCGTTTTCGATGGTGTGGATGCAGGCGACCTTGCCGTCTTTGAGCGCAGGGCGAATGTCTGCCGCGCTGCGTACGTTGACCATGCGGTCGTGGTTGAGCATTGCCTGGCCGCTCATGTGCGCCATGATCTGCGCCTGGAAGCGCGCGGCGTGGGCGGTGGGAATCTCGTCGGGGACAAACGTGGCGAAGCACTGCGCCCACGGCGTGTTGCCGATCTTTGCGAGCGAGATGGCGCAGGCGTTGCCCTCGATGAGGTCGAAATCTTGCGGATGCGTTTCGTCGCCGGGGAAATAACCGTCGGTGCCGGTGGTAAAGCGCAGGTCGAGATCGAGCGTGGCCCAGCCGATGCGGTCGGCGGTGTCGCAGTGTAGGTCAAATACGGGATATGCCATGGTTCCTCCGGTTGCAGCGTTTCTTTGCAAACTGTCTTTGAATTGTATGACTAGGGTATAGTTAGCGCCATATGTTCACGGCGGCCCGCGTTGTGCGCCGCCCTTATCACGGAGGTTACCATGTCCAACCAGGGCAAGAAGGTCAAGACTCATTATCGCGGCACGCTCGACGACGGCACGCAGTTCGATAGTTCCTACGATCGCGGCGAGCCGCTGGAGTTCACCTGCGGCGCCAGTCAGATGATCAAGGGCTTCGACGCCGCTGTTGTCGACATGCAGGTGGGCGAGAAGAAGACCGTGCACATTCCTGCTGCCGATGCCTACGGCGAGCGCAATCCCGAGATGGTTATTACCTTCCCGGCCGAACAGGTTCCCAACATCGAGCAGATCGAGAAGGGCATGAAGCTTTTCCTGTCCACGCCGAGCGGTATGCCCGTCCCCGCCGTGGTCATTGACGTAACGCCCGAGGCCGTGACGCTCGACGCCAACCACGAGTTGGCCGGCAAGGACCTCAACTTTGATATCGAGCTCGTCGAGGTCGAGGGTTAGAGTATGCCTGAACGCTTGGTTTCGACGACATGCTTGGGAAATCTCAACGATCCGTCCTATGAACTCCTGCTTCGCCGGAAGTTGGGCGGCGTCTTTGAAGTTGACGAGCTGCTGCTCGATTGGGACCAGGCTGATGTATGCGCGCTTGTGGGCGTGACGGAGCTGGGGCGCACGGTCGATGTTCGGCTGGATGCTGCCGACGGCGGTCGTTTTACCGACGGCGACGTGCTCGCCATCGACCGTTCGGGCATGGTGCCCGTGGCGGTTGTCGTGCGCCTGCGCAGTGCCGAGGTTTATTTGGTCGAAGTTGACCGCATGGACCCGATTGCGCTCGCGCATGCGTGCTGGGAGATCGGCAATATGCACGCGCCGCTTTTCCGAGGCGATTCGGACGAGTATACCGTGCGCATGTATACGCCGGTGCAGCCTGTTTTGGGCCGCATGCTCCGGGGCGTCGAGGGCGTTCGGCTCTCGGTGGTTACCCGTGAACTCGATGCGGACCGGCGCTTTGCGTCGAGTGCGGCGGATGCCGTTGTGAGTATGGCTCCAGACTTTACGATCGTAAAGAAGGCGCGCGGTTAACGTGCGTATAAGTAAGACGGACTTTGAGAGGCAACTATTCAAAGTCCGTCTTTCTGTTGATGAGATGCTGTGGGGGAAAGCATATGGGTCTTGAAGGAATCAAGCTGATTGCATGCGATTTGGACGGCACGTTGCTGCATCCGGGGGAGCACGAGCCGCGTTCCGAGGCCTTTGAGCTTATCGATGAGCTGCATCGTCGCGGTATCGTGTTTATGCCGGCGAGCGGTCGTCAATATGCGAGCTTGCGCCATCTGTTTGCCCCGGTGGCCGATGAGCTCGCCTATGTATGCGAAAACGGAGCCCTGGTGATGAGCGAGGGGCGTGCCGTTGTCAAGCGTTCCATGGAGCGTAGCCTTGCTATGGATATCGCGAATGCCGTGGTTGCGTATCCCCATGCCGACGTGACCCTTTCGTGTGAGGGACACCTCTACACCATGAGCGGCAACGATGCGTTCGTCGACCATTTGCGCTATGAGGTCCACTGCGATGTGGCGGTGGTCGACCGTCCTGAGGACATCGACGAGGACGTCATTAAGATTGCCTTCCAGACGCCCGAGGTGGATCAGCCGGCGGCTCTGGAGTATTTTGAGCGCCTCTTTAGCGACCGTGTCGACGTGATGACGTCGGGAACCGAGTGGACGGACTTTATCGGCTTTGGTTCGGGCAAGGGTTCCGCGCTTGCCGATTACGGTCGTGCCCTGGGAATTTCGCCCGACGAGATGATGGCGTTTGGCGATAACGAAAACGACCGCGACATGCTCAACGTCGTGGGCCATCCTTATCTAATGGAGAGCTGCAATCCCTCTATGCGTGGCATCAACGACCGCGTCCGCTACGTGCGCACGGTCGAAGAAGAACTGCGCCGCCTGCTCGCCGAGTAGATATATGTGGCATGCCTAGGAATCTCTTTTTGCTGCAGAGTGCAGAAAGGTGGATTTTAAGGCATGTCCCGAACATCTACCGGCAGTCGGGGCAGAGACCCTCGAAGATGGTGTAGTGCGACGTGACGTGCCAGCCGATTTGCTCGGATGCCTTGGCGTCGAGTTGGGCATCGAAGGGGAGCGGTACGTCGATGACGCGGCTGCACGAGGTGCAGATGATATGCGCATGCGGCTCGATCGTGCGATCGAAGCGGCTGCCGCCCGGCGTCTTGATGGAGAGAATCTCGCCGGCGTCGGCCAAGAGATTGAGGTTGCGGTAGACCGTGCCGCGGCTGATTTTGTCATCCTGCGCGCGCACGACGTTGTAGATTTCGTCGGCGGTGGGATGGTTATAGCTTTGGCGCACGGCGTCAAGAACCAGCTTTCGCTGCCTGGTATTCCTTCTTTGCACCGCCATGCGCCTCGCCTCTTTTCTATCAACGGTCGTAGGTAAATGATACCGTATTTAGCACACAATACTAATAACGAGGCGTGAAACCGTCTTCATTGGCAAGTGGGGCTCGGGCCTGGGCGTCTACGAGGCGAAAACGCGTTCCCATACGCTCGTAGGAGGCATGAAGCGCCTCGAGATGAGATAGGATATTTGCCGGAGCTCCCTGTATCTCCATCTCGACTGAGCCGTCTTCCATGTTGCGCACCCAGCCGGTGAGCGCGCGTGCCTGCGCGAGGTTGGTGTTGGTAAAGCGAAAGCCAACGCCCTGGACTTGCCCCGCCCAGCGCAGGAAATAGCGCAGGGGAGTGTCTTGAGTGGCCTCGTCGCTTGCGAGCACAGTAAGCCTGCGGCGCAGCTCGAGCTCGACGTTTGATGGTTTTTGAGGCTCTCGACTGCCGCCGGTGACGCTGGAGAAGAACGTATCGAAGAGACCCATAGCTATGCCTGCTTGCCTGCGTCGGCTGGGAAGGTTATGCCGGCCTGCTGGCGCACGGCATCCATGATGCGCAGTGAGACGAGTGTGACATCGCGGTAGTGGCCAAGCTCGTGGCGTCCCGCCGGGGTCTCCCAAATCTCTTCCTTAACGTTATCGATGCCGCCGATGGCGGTGATAAAGTCTGTGAGTTCGTATTCCATAGTGTTGCTCGATTTGGGCAGGTCGAGCACGCGGCCGTTGTCGCCCTGTTCGCGCGGTGCCTCGGTCGCTGAGCCGCGTACGACATCGCCGCGATAGTCGATGCGGACGTTGCGGGGCGTGGACAGATGGTCGATCTGGATAGTGCCACGCTCGCCTTCGATCTGCGAGGGCAGCAGGTCATTCGTAATTTTGGAGTGCGCGAGCTCGACGGAGATGCGGCCTCCGCCATAGCTGGCGAGGATGGAACCGCAGCCGTCGATGGGGCCGTGCGTGAGCTGTCGCGTGGTGGGGTCGAGCAGAGTAGTCATGCTCGTAAGGCCGGAGGGCATGCCGAAAATCTCGACCATGGGCTCGACGGCGTAGACGCCAATGTCCATGAGGGAACCCGATGCCATATTGCAGTCGAAGATATTGGTGGCGCGTCCCGCGAGAATCTCGTTGTAGCGCGAGGAATATTTGCCAAAGCGCAATGAGGCGCGGCGGATGGGGGCGATCTCGCTCAGGGCATCCTCGATGGCGTGGAAGGCAGGATCGTGGAGGGGACGCATGGCCTCGAGGGCCACGACACCTGCTGCCTCGGCAGCGCGGAAGACTTCCAGCGCCTGTGCTTCGGTGGCGCAGAAGGGCTTCTCGACGATGACATGCTTGCCACCGGCGATGCAGGCAAGGGCCTGCTCGTGGTGAAGTGCGTTAGGGCTGCCAACATAGACGGCGTCGACGTCGGCGGCGGACGCGAGCTCATCAAGTGCGGTGAAGTTGCGTTCGCCGCCGTGTTCGGCGGTAAAGGCTGCACCGCGCTCGGCATCGCGCGAGAGCGTGCCCACAAACGCGGCTTGGTCGTTGGCGTTGACGACTTGGATAAAGTCGTCGGTGATCATGGATGTGCCGATGGTCGCGATGCGCAGCATACGTCCCCCTTGCGTTGTTTGGTCTACAGGATGAGTGTAGCGCGTGGGGATATAAAGCTGCGCGAAAACGCTATTACAGGTCGCTCTCGTTAAAGCCGGTGTCGATATCGAGGTTGCTGCCGTCGGCCGCCGTGGTGGCGAGCTCATCGCAGCGCTCGTTGAGCTCGTGTCCGGCGTGACCCTTAACCCAGATGAACTCCACCTTATGCTTGCTTTTGGCGGCAAGCAGGCGCTCCCACAGGTCGCGGTTCTTAACGGGCTGCTTGTTGGCAGTTTTCCACCCGCGCTTTTTCCAGCCGTCGATCCAGTGTTTATTGAAAGCGTTGACGACGTACTGTGAATCGGAATGGACCTCGACCTCGCAGGGGCGGTTGAGCGCCTCGAGCGCCACGATGACCGCCATGAGTTCCATGCGGTTGTTGGTAGTCTTGGCGTAGCCGCGTGAAAGCTCGGAGGTGAAGGTCTTGCCGGCGGGGTTGGTGTATTTAAGTACGGCGCCGTAGCCGCCGCGTCCCGGATTTGATCGGGCCGAGCCGTCGGTGTAGATGATGACCTTCACATGGTTCCTTTCGTTGGGTACGTTTCGTGTGAGTGACCATTGTAGCGCCATGCCCGCCGGGGGCTAGCAATCTACGATTTCTACCCCGTCTTCCGACAGTTAGTTGGCATGGATGATGCGGTTGAGCTCGTCGAGGTATTGCTGCAAGAGGGGAGAGGGCTTGCGCTCGTCGTGCATGATATAGCCTACGTGCATCGTTGAGGCGTCTGCTAACGGGATCGATGCCATACCCCATTGCATTTCATTGGAGAGGACACCGGTCGACAGGGTGTAGCCGTTCGACGTGATAAGTAAGTTAGTAAGTGTTCCGCGGTCCGAGATTCGTATGTTGCGGTCGCAAGGGATATAGCTAAAAGGTTCCTCGGCGTAATAGAAGGAGTTTGAGGTTCCCTGCTCAAAGCTGTAGCGCGTATATGGTGTGAGGTCGGCAAGGGACAGCTGCGGGCGGCGGGCAAGCGGGTGGCGCTCGCTAACGAAGACGTGGACCGTCGCGTCGAATAGGGGATGGAAGCTCGCGCGCGCATCGGCAAAAGCCTTCTGCAGAACGCGGGCGTTAAAGTCGTCCAGATAGAGGATGCCGATGTCGCTGCGAAATGCGCGGACGTCATCGATGATCTGCGATGTGGTGGTCTCGCGCATGATGAACTCGAACTTGCTGTCGCGGCAGCGCTCGACTACGTTGACAAAGGCCTCGACCGAAAAGGCGTAGTGCTGGGCGGAAATGGCGAGGCGGGCTTGCGGGGTACCGCCGTCCTCGTAGCGGGCCTCGAGCATGTCGGCCTGCTCTACGACCTGGCGTGCATAACCCAAAAGCTCGGTGCCGTCGTTGGTGAGCGTGACGCCGCGGCTGGAGCGCGTAAAGATCTCCAGATTGAGTTCCTGTTCCAGGCTTTTGACGGCGTTTGAGATGTTGGACTGAGCGGTATAGAGGCGCTGAGCTGCGGCGTTAATTGAGCCGGATTCTGCCACGGCGATAAGAAAGCGAAGCTGCTGGAGGGTCATCGGCGCCCGTCCTTTCGATAGCTATCTAAAAAACCGATAACAGGTTAGCGTTTTTAAGTGATTGACCGAGGGAAACAATGCTCGTACTATTCAAAACACACAAAGGCGGTAGGTAATTAAGCCAACCACGGAACCGGGATGCGAAAGGAGGCCCGCATATGAATTGCTTACCAAGACGAATGCCGGGCTCCTGTTTGCGCCCGTCGGCGTGATCAGGAGACAGCGACTTACTTCTCTTTTTTTATTTACTTTTGTTCGATCAAGGAGATCATCATGAGCCAGTTCATCAACAACCCCGAGCACACCTTTGGTTTCGATACCCTGCAGCTTCACGTTGGCCAGGAGAGCGCCGATCCCGCATCCGACTCCCGCGCCGTGCCTATCTACCAGACCACGAGCTATGTGTTCCGCAATTCCCAGCACGCCGCCGACCGCTTTGGTCTTGCCGACGCCGGCAACATCTACGGCCGTCTGACCAACTCCACCCAGGGCGTCTTCGAGGACCGTATCGCCGCACTCGAGGGTGGCGTGGCAGGTCTTGCCGTCGCCTCCGGTGCCGCTGCCATCACCTATACCCTGCAGGCTCTCGCCCAGGCCGGTGACCACGTGGTCGCCCAGAAGACCATCTACGGCGGTTCCTACAACCTGCTGGAGCATACGCTCTCCCAGTTTGGCGTCGAGACCACGTTTGTCGATGCCCATAACCTGGAAGAGGTTGAGGGTGCCATCAGGGACAACACCACGGTCATCTATCTCGAGACGCTCGGCAACCCCAACTCCGACATCCCCAACATCGACGCCATCTCCGAGATCGCCAAGAAGCACGGTCTGCCGGTTGTCGTCGACAACACCTTCGGCACCCCGTATCTGTTCCGTCCGCTGGAGCATGGTGCCAACATCGTCGTTCACTCCGCAACCAAGTTCATCGGCGGCCACGGCACCTCGCTGGGCGGTGTGATCGTCGACGGCGGTAACTTCGATTGGAAGGCGAGCGGCAAGTATGCGCAGATCGCCGAGCCCAACCCCTCCTACCATGGCGTCTCGTTTGCCGAGGCTGCCGGTCCCGCCGCCTTCGCAACCTATGTCCGCGCTATCTTGCTGCGTGACGAGGGCGCCTGCATCAGCCCGTTCAACGCCTGGATCCTGCTCCAGGGCACCGAGACTCTGTCGCTGCGCGTTGACCGTCATGTCGAGAACACCAAGAAGGTCGTTGAGTTCCTGGCTGGTGACAGCCATGTCGCCAAGGTGAACCACCCGAGCCTGTCTGAGCACCCCGATCACGAGCTCTATCAGAAGTACTTCCCCAACGGCGGTGCCTCGATCTTTACCTTTGAGATTAAGGGTGGCCAGGAGGCCGCCTGGAAGTTCATCGATCATCTGCAGGTGTTCTCGCTGCTCGCCAACGTGGCCGACGTCAAGTCGCTCGTCGTGCACCCGGCTACCACCACGCACTCCCAGCTCTCTGCCGAGGAGCTCGCCGAGCAGAACATCACGCCCTCCACGATCCGTCTTTCCATCGGTACCGAGAACGCCGAGGATATCATTTGGGATCTGAAGCAGGCCTTCGCCGCGCTGGACGAGTAAGGCGACTTGTGCAAGGACCCCTTGCGACTCGATAGGTATAACTGCATAAAATGCCTGCTCAAGGCGCCTGTGCGAACAATGGTTGCACAGGCGCCTTTTTTGCATAGAGCGGGTGCAAAAACAGGTTTTTTGACACGCTTTATGCATTTGAGTTGTGGAAAACTCCTGTTGAGAGGATGTGAGTTTTACGCAATTGACGTGCGCCTTTTGAGTAAAACCGCAGGTCGCGATTTGCTCGGGGTACTATGCAGCGCGATCGAATCACACGCAGCTCAAACGCAGCAAAAACGCACTACGGAGGTTTCCAGCTACATGAGGATCGATTCACGAAAACCGAAAGCCGCCGCCCTTTCCGCCGCTCTGACCGTGGCACTTTTGGCGGGCGCCGGTGCAACTGATGCCCACGCCGCAACACTGTCCGATACGGTTGGATCTACGCCGTCCGAGACGACGCTGGTACAGCCCGTTGACTATCGCGGCGATGGTTATGGTTCCATGCAGGAGTGGAACGCCTCGATGGAGGCCAAGCGCGATTCCCTGGAGATGCGCGCTCAGATCATCATGAACATGTACGGTGACTATGCCACCGATGACGAGCGCGCTGTGCTGCAGGGTTGCATCGACGGCGCGGGTAGCCTGTTGACGATGGGGGAGGTCGACGCCAAGTCGACCGAGCTCGATGAGCTGCGCACTGCGCTTGAGGATGCCAAGCGCGAAGCGCTCGAGGCTGCCGCCGAGGCGGAGGCTGCCGAGGTCGCCCAGGCTTCGTGCTACAACGCCGGTTACACTCCGTCCTATGCGTCTGCCGCGTCCTACGCGAACGGATCGGGCCTGACGCGCTCTGCGGGTGTCAATAACTACAACGGACGCCGCGAGACCTATTACAGCAGCAATGTGCTTTATCACTATCGCACGGGCGAATGGACTCAGGATTCTGAGGGCTTCTGGCGCGATTCCGACGGCTATTACGTTGTTGCCGCGGGCGATATGGCCCAGGGCTCGACCTTTACGGGCTCCAAGGGTGATTGCAAGGTCTATGACTCCGGCTGCGCTGCCGGAACCACCGATTACTACACCGGTTGGTAATTTTTCTGCATCACGGATATTTGGCGGACGGGCGTCTTTACCGAGCTTTACGGCAACGTAAGGACGTCCGTTCTATGTATGCGTTTGAGTTAACAGAGCCCTTACCGTGGCGGTACGCTGGGCGTATGGATGCGGGGCACACTGGTTCTTGAGAAATAAGGTCTTTCTCTTGGAGGAAGTGGTCTTGTGAATGCTCGAGATATTGCCGTTGCCGCCGTCGCGTTGATGCTTGGCTGCCTTGGTCCCACGGCCGCGCTCGTCGCGGGCATGCAGGGGACATGCGGGGCTGCTCCTATCGTGGTCGGCGCGCTGATCGCGGCCACGCTGCTGGGAAGTGCGGGTGTAGCCCTTTGTCGCGACGATGAGGGCCAGGCGTCGGAGTCGCAGCTCTAACCGTTGTGAAGCTGATTTTTGGTCAAAGATGAAAAAGGAAGCCGCCGCGAGGGGAGTGCCCCTTGCGGCGGCTTTACCATTGGATCTGTTGGCTGCAGTATGCCGAGCACTACCAGCTGCCTTCTATTTCGCGAATCCTCTGGTAGAGCCAATCGTTTTGCGGCACTTGGATATCGTGTTTGGCGGCCAGGCGGCAAATGGTGCCCGCGAACTCCTCGACTTCGGTTTTTCGTTGTGCGATACGGTCCTGCGCCATCGAGGGCATACCGGTGGGGTCGATTCCCTCGATGAGGTGCACCATTTGCGTCAGGTCTGCCTCGGTCAGCTCAACGCCCTCGGCGTTGGCAACCGCAAGCGTCTCGCGCATGGCGGAGACAAAACAGCGGCGCTGCTCGGAGCCCGGCTCCGTGGCGCTTCCGTAGGTCCCGCCGTAGGCCATGCAGGTCTGGTTGATGCCGTCGTTGAGCATGAGTTTGGCCCACATGCGGTGGGCGATGTCGTCCTCGACGGTATGGGCGATGCCGCAGCGCGTATAGAGCTCGTCGATAGCGGCGACAGTCGCGGGGTCGGTGCCCGCTGCCGCGCCAAAGCGAATCTCGCCCGCATTGGTAAAGGTGAGCGCGCCGTTGAGGAACACGGCGTCCATGCCCTGGCAGATACCAAGAACGGTATGCTCCCAGCCAAAGCGTTCGGCAATCTTTTGCTCGCTCGTAATGCCGTTGCACAGCGAGGCGATGAGCGTGTTGGGTCCCACGACACGCTCCATAGTCTTGAGTGCTTGGTCGAGACCGGTGGTCTTGACCGTCAGGATGACCAGATCGGCGGGTGTCGCCTCGCTGGCGCGGACGGACGTGAGATCGCAGGGCTTGCCGTTGACGGTGAGCGCGTCGTTCGCATGGCGCTCAAAGCGAGCGTCGTCCATGACGTATTCGACGGCGTCGTTGCCGAGGGCCTTGGCAATCATGCTGCCGTAGAGCAGGCCGACGCCGCCCTTGCCGATAAAGGCGACCTTGTTGATCTGCATATGAATCATCTCCCCATATAAAAGGCGCCCGCATATGGGGCGCCTGATGGATTGTATGTCGTCGGGGCGTTTGGTGGGCGTGCGGGGCTGCTGTTGTGAAAAAGAAACTATTGCGCAGTGCGCTTATGCCGCGGGGCAGACCGCAAAAACGCGCGCGGGGTATCCGACACCATCACGGACCTTAGGGAAGGTGCAGAAGATGACGGCGCCCGTGGCGGGAAGCTCGTCTAGATGGTCCATGACCTCGATCTGATAGCGGTCGACCGAGAGGATGTATTGTTCGCCGGGGTAGGGGTAGGCGTCCTCGCGTGTGGTCACGCTCGTCTCCTTTCATCGGGCTTTTTGCTGATGTTAAAGCGGTGCCGTGACGGCCTGATTTCTGCTGCGTTACGATACGTTCTCAATTGCGATTCCGATGTGTTTCGATGACGTGACGGGTTTGTTTCGCCTTGTCAGGGCTTCGATGGGAGGGGAGGGGCCGTGCAATATCGCGTTGACCCCAAAAGCGGCAACCGTATCTCGGCGTTGGGGCTGGGCTGCATGAGGTTTCCCGGTGCGCCGGGACGCCCGGATGCGAAGACTGCCGACGCCATCATCTCCCGTGCGGTGGAGCAGGGGATTAACTACCTGGACACGGCCTATCTCTATCCCGGCAACGAGGCTTGTGTGGGTGCGTCGCTTGAGCGCCTGGGCTTGCGCGACCAGGTTTTGCTCGCAACCAAGCTGCCGCATGCTTCGTGCAAATGCGCGGAGGATTTCGACCGGTTCTTCGACGAGCAACTGCGCCGCCTGCGGACCGACCATATCGACTATTACCTCATGCACAACATTACCTCGCCCGCCCAGTGGGAACGTGTGGTGGCGTTGGGCATCGAGGACTGGATCGCGCGTCAAAAGGCGGCGGGGCGCATTCGCCAGATTGGTTTTTCGTACCACGGCAGCGCGGCGGATTTCCTGACGATGCTCGATGCATATGAGTGGGACTTTTGCCAGATCCAGTACAATTACGCTGGAGAGCGATATCAGGCGGGAACAGCGGGGCTCATGGCCGCCGCCGAGCGAGGCCTCGCGGTGTTTGTGATGGAGCCACTGCTGGGCGGGCGTTTAGCGGGCAAGCTGCCGCCACGGGCCCGCGCTGTGCTCGATAGTGCCCGTGACCCGCATTTGCGCACTCCTGCCGCCTGGGGTCTTTCGTGGGTCTGGAATCATCCTCAGGTGACGATGCTGCTTTCGGGTATGACCGATATCGCGCAGGTGGATGAGAACGCGGTGTTGGCCGATCGGGCCCTGCCGGATTCGATGACTGCCAACCAGCTCGACACGATCGCGCACGTGCTGGATGAGTTTGAAAAATCGAATCGCGTGCCCTGCACGGGATGCGGCTATTGCATGCCGTGCCCTAAAGGCATCAATATCCCTGGATGTTTTGCCGCCTACAACGCGAGTTATGCGCACAGCTGGTTTACGGGTCTATCGCAGTACTTTACGGCGAGCGCGGTGCGTACAAGCGAGGCCAAGCTGGTGAACAATTGCGTCAAGTGCGGCAAATGCGCGCGCCACTGCCCACAGCATATCGATGTCCCCGAGCGTCTCGATGACGTGCGCCGACGCTTCCAGCCTGGACCCGTGACGGCAGTGCTTAAGGCCTTCGGCAAAACGCGCTCCTCGTGACCCTTTTATAACTTGCGGTGGAATAGTTCCTGTTTGCGGCAGAATAGGGCTTGAACAGGGACTATTCCACCGCAACTGAAGGGGGCTGTCGTGGGCCATCGGGATTCATGTAATGATTCGCGTGGGGTTCGTTGGGGCATTTTGGGCGCTGGGCACATTTCTCATCGATTTGCATCGTCGCTCAAGAAGGTCGACGGGGCACGGCTGGTGGCTGCGGCCGGTCGCACTCCTGCACATGTCGAGGAATTTTGCCGAGTGTTTTCGATCGATGCTGCGCATGGCCATGCCTCGGCCGACGATAGCGGCGATGCGGCTTATGACGCGCTGATTGCCGACCCCGATGTCGACGCAATCTACTTGGCTCTTCCGCATGGCATGCATACGCGTTGGGCCTGTCGCGCGCTGTGCGCCGGAAAGGCCGTGCTGTGCGAAAAGCCGGCCGTTTTGAGTGAGGAAGAGGCTCTCTCGATCGCCTCCACCTCTCGCGAGCGCGGCGTGCTGTTTATGGAGGCGATGAAGAATCGGTTTTGCCCGATGCGCACTCGCGTGAAAGACTTGCTTGCGTCGGGTGAGCTTGGCCGTATCGTCTCGATTGAAAGCGTGCAAAAGCTCGATTACGGCGAGTCTCCTTCGGGCTATCTGCTTGATCCGCTGCAGGGCGGCTGTCTATATGACATGGGCTGTTATGCGGTCGGTTGGTTTGAGGATTTGCTCGCGGGCGCGTGCGAGGTTTCGTCCCGTGAAGTTCGCTGGCGTGACGTATCAGGCGGCCGTGTCGATTGGGCCGACGAGATCCATATGAGCGTCGGCGGTATACCCATTCATATGGTGTGCGACGGCAAAGCAGCATATGAAAGCCGCTTAACGATTGCCTGTGAGCGGGGCTCGTTGGAAATCGAGCGTCTTCATCGCCCCGAGCTCGCCCATGTGAAGTACTCCGACGGTCGAGCACTCGAAATCGATGCACCATTTGAGGTCGATGATTTTTACGGTGAGGCATCGCATGCGACACAGCTCATTCAGGCGGGGAAACTCGAAAGCCCCACCATGTCCCTAGCCGCTACACAGCGCTGTGCGCACATCATCGATGCGATTCGCTTGAAACTGTAGGGCGTGGGGGCATGGCGCCAACGCCTGGAATGCCTTGGAGGCCTTTGCCCCTGATGCCTCTTTTATAACTTGCGGTGGAATATGGTCTGTTTGCGCCAAAATAGGGCACCAATAGACCGTATTTCACCGCAACTGATGAGGGGGAGTTGGAGATGCTGACGATCGGGTGTCATCTTTCGACGACGAAGGGCTATCGGGCAATGGGGGAGACGGCGTTGTCCATTGGCGCCAATACCTTTGCGTTCTTTACGCGCAACCCACGCGGTGGCAAGGCAAAAGACCTTGACATGGATGACGTGGCGGCTCTGCGCGAGCTTATGGAGCAAAACGACTTTGGCCCGCTCGTGGCTCATGCCCCGTATACCTATAACCCCTGCTCCGCTAAGGAGCGAGCGCGCGAGTTTGCCCTGGAGGCCATGGCCGAGGATCTGCAGCGCATGGAAGCACTGCCCGGCAACTACTACAATTTTCATCCCGGTGCGCATGTAGGACAGGGGGCAGACGTCGGCATTCAGATGATTGTTGATACGCTGTGCCAGGTGATGTTCGAGGGACAGCAGACGACGGTATTGCTCGAGACCATGGCCGGCAAGGGCACCGAGGTGGGCCGTAGCTTTGAAGAACTGGCGTGCATTATCGAGGGCGTTGCCGCCAAGTGCCCAGAGCTGTCCGATAAGCTGGGCGTTTGTTTGGACACCTGCCATGTGAGCGATGCCGGCTACGACATCATCCATGATCTGGACGGCGTGCTCGACGAGTTCGACCGCGTGGTGGGTATCGATCGCTTGCATGCCGTACACATCAACGATTCGAAGAACCCCTGCGGCGCCCATAAAGATCGTCACGAGTGCATCGGCAAGGGATACCTTGGCAGCGAGGAATTTGGTGGCGGTATGCAGGTTATGCAGAATATTGTATCGAATGGCCGTTTGTGTTCGCTGCCGTTTATTTTGGAGACTCCGAACGAACTTGCAGGTTATGCAGCTGAAATTAGATTATTAAGGTCATTGCAGCAGTAATGACTGTCACAAAGTAGAGTATTCCATTCACGTTATGGGTTTGTTTCAATCAGTTTTCTCATTGCAGATTCGTAATTCCGGGTGCATAATAGCCAACAGTTTTTGCAGGCCTCTGAATCAAACGAGGTCACCGGAAGGAGACTGATTATGAAGCTCAAGAAGCTTGGCGCATTTGCCGCCACGGGTGCCATGGCGCTCGCCCTCGCACTGACGGGCTGCGGCTCGTCCAACGCCACCTCTGGTTCTGATGCCGGTTCCAGCAGCTCTGACGACGCTAAGGTCGAGAAGGTCGACGGCTCCAAGGAGTACGCGCTCGTCAAGGATGGTACGCTCACCGTCGGCACCTCTGCCGAGTACGCTCCGTTTGAGTACAAGGATGACAACGGCGATTATCAGGGCTTTGACCTTGAGCTCATCAAGGCCATCGGCGACAAGCTGGGCCTGGATGTCGAGTATGTCAACAATGACTTTGACACGCTGGTTCCGGGTGTCGCTTCGGGCGCCAAGTATGACGTTTCCATTGCGGCTATCACCGACACGCCCGAGCGTGAGAAGGAAGTCACTTTCTCTGATTCCTACTACATGGACGATCAGGCTATTGTGACCAAGGTCGATAACACCGACATCACGGCCGACAACTACAGCGAGAAGCTCAACAACGCTGACACTACCATCATCGTCCAGTCTGGCTCGACCGCCGAGGCCTTTGCCCAGGAGAACTTCCCCAAGGCCAAGATTGTCCCCTACAAGGACGCTACCGAGTGCTTCAGCGCCCTGCAGTCCGATAAGGGCGACGCTGTAGTCACCAACCGCTCCGTTGCCAGCCAGCTGACCGCCGAGCAGTTCAACACCTGCCAGACCATTAAGCAGATTAGCACCGGCGAGGAGTACGCCATCGCCATCAACCAGGGCAACACCAAGCTCAAGGATGACATCAACCAGGCCATCAAGGACCTGACCGACGACGGTACCGTCGACGCCCTCATGGCTAAGTACAACATCAAGTAAAATAGCTACTTGATTGCGCGCGGGCCCTTTCCGTTTTGCGGAGAGGGCCTTTGCGCTTCTCTTGACGGAGAGCGTTTCCGTCTCGTTTTGTCGGCAACTTCTACGATAGGAGCCACCTTGTCTCGACTGAACAAAGGGGCCGCGGAGCAGCGTTTTCCACTGCCCGCCTTGCTCCAAAAGCTAGTCTGCGTCATGGCCGTGGCGCTCGCGCTGGTGTGCGCGGGGGCATATGCGCCCACGACCGCCCAGGCGCTTGAGACCGCAAAGATTACCGCCCGACCCAACACCGGTTCGGGCAGCGATGTGGTCGGCGGCACCGAGACGCGCATTACCTGGGAAGTTCAGGCCGATGCCGACGAGGAGCTGAGCGGTCTTTCGCTGACGTTTGTCGACGGCACGACGTTTGGTACCGATGACACGCGATTGACGATGCTCTCGGGCGAGGACCTCATGGATCGTACGCCCATGAAGCCCACGTGCAAGGCTGACGGCCAGACGCTCAAGATTGATTTTGGCGAGACGGCGCCTGCCGGCGGCTTTTTCCGTGTCGAGGTTTATGGTGTGACGTTTCCCGTCGAGGGCGGCGATGAGGTCTTTAGCGGCACCTATACGCTCGCCGACGGTTCGACCAAGAAGATTTCCAAGATTCCTTCCGTCGAGATTAAGGGCGTGACGGCATTCGATAACTTCCTGGCCGATCTTAAGGAGCAGCCGTGGGTCGAGGCTTGGAACTCCAATATGTTCCTGCGCCTGTTCTTGAACCCGGTCATTTTGGTCCAAAGCCTGCCGATCGTCTTTAAGGGCTTCCTTATGTCGCTCTCGATCGTGCTTGTGGCGTTTCCGCTGGCCATTCCCTTCGGTTTCGCCCTATCGCTCATGCGCATTTCCAAGTCGCGCATCCTTCGTTGCCTTGCCGGCATCTATGTGAATATCATCCGTGGTACGCCGGCGTTCCTGCAGATCTATATCGCGTTCTTCGGTCTGCCGTTGGCCGGCGTCAAGGTTGATGACTACGTGCTCGGCGTCATCGTCATGGCCATGAACTCGTCTGCGTACCTGTGCGAGATCTTCCGTGCCGGTATTCAATCGATCCCCAAGGGCCAAAACGAGGCTGCTCGCTCTCTGGGCATGAATGCCTTCCAGACGCTGCTCTACGTTATGATTCCGCAGACGTTCCGCAATGTTTTGCCTACGCTGACCAGCGAGTTTATCTTGCTTTACAAGGATACGTCGCTGCTTGCGGCCGTGGGCGTGGTCGAGATCGTCATGAACGCCCGTACCATCGTGGCCACGACGGGCTCCATTACACCGTACGTGGTTGCCGCCCTGTTCTATCTGGTCATCACCCTGCCGCTCGCTCGCTTGGTGAGCGGTCTTGAGGCGAGGCTTTTGGGCACGGCCGAGACCAAGAAGAAGCGTCCCGCCAAGAGCGCCGGACAGGTTGTCGCGACGCCTGCCGATCACATCGCCGGTCTGTAAGGAGGTCCTATCATGAGCGAAACCAATAACTCGAACGAGGTCGTCGTCAGCATCAAGAACCTCCAGAAGGCCTTTGGCGACAACGTGGTCCTGCGCGATATCGATCTGGATGTGCACAAGGGTGAGGTCGTTGTGGTCTTGGGCCCCTCGGGCTCGGGCAAGTCGACGATGCTTCGCTGCATCAATTGTCTGGAGCATCCCACGAGCGGCTCGATTATCGTCGAGGGTGTTGACGTGTGCGCCAAGGGCGTCGACCTTAACAAGGTGCGCACGCATCTGGGTATGGTGTTCCAGCAGTTCAATTTGTTCCCGCACCTCTCAGTCAAAAAGAACGTCATGCTCGCGCAGCAGAAGGTGCTCAAGCGCAGCAAGGAAGAGGCCGAGAAGATTGCCGTCGAGGAGCTGACCAAGGTCGGTCTTGCCGAGCGTATCGACTTTATGCCGAGCCAGCTCTCGGGCGGTCAGCAACAGCGCGTGGCGATCGCCCGCGCCCTGTCGATGAATCCTCACGTCATGCTCTTTGATGAGGCCACGTCGGCGCTCGACCCCGAGCTGGTTCGCG
>CABURV010000004.1 GCA_902494035.1 uncultured Collinsella sp. | reverse complement strand
TGAGGAGCAGACGGCCAAAGAGCGCCAGATAAAAGTCGCGGCAGTTCTTGGTGGGCGGAACGAACATGAGCAGCAGCGACTTGAGATTGAGCTTCTCAGACTGCTCGCCCTCGTCAAGAGCGGCAGACTTCTCGCGCGGCCAAATGATGACGGCGAGGATGCCGGTCAGCAACCAAGAGACCGTGCCGATGATAAAGCCAGGAACTGGGTTGGAGAGGAACTGCGTACCGATGATGGTGCCAATCGACTGGCCGGCCGTTGCGCCGCCGCCATAGAATGCGGAGAGCGTGCCGCGCTTGTTAAGCGGGATGCGGTCGGAAAGCACGGCAACAGCAGGGGCAAGCATGCAGTTGAGGCCAATCTGCAGCACGCACCAGGAGGCGACGATCATGGGAAGTGTGGTCGCGACCGAAGTGCTCCAGAAAGCACAGCCGCAGATAAAACCGCCGAGAACGATAAACGGTGTGCGCTTGCCAAAGCGGCTGTGGCAGCGGTCGGAAAGCGCGCCGAAAACGAGATTTGAGAACAGGGCGAAGATCGAACCGACCGAGTTCATCGCCGCGAGAATTGCCTCGGGCTGGCCAATATTAAGGCCGTTAAAACGCTCGGGGAACAAGACGTTGGAGCCGATTGTTCCCGACATCATCCACATGATTCCGAAGATGATAAAGCCGATCATAAAGCGCCATGTCTCGGTTTTGGTCATGGGCTTTCCGGTATCGGGGGCGATGGCGTTCTCGTCAATCGCCGCGGCGGTTTGATTTGCCATGGGATAGATCCTCTCTGTGATGGAATGCGCGAGGGCGCTCGTGCACCAAGGGTCAAGGGGTCAAACCCGCTGGATGCGGCGGCCGTGGAATGGGGTACAGCTGCTCGCGAGCGCCTGTTGGGTTGTTACTTACTAACTAGTAAGTAACTCCACGACCTGTATAATACGCTTACTAAGTACTTAGTAACCTATAAGAGCGGTAAACGGTTGTTTTGAGCCGCTGAACGGCTGAGGTAAGCTATGGGGGTATACAAAAGGCATTTGGCGGCAATACTCGAGCCGCCCTAAATAAGGCAGCGCGATTTATATGGACACTCAGAAAACTCCCACACCCGCGGCAAAGAAACGCAGCGCTGCGGCGCAGGAACGCCTTGACCAGATTGTTTCGGCGGCCGTGCGGCTTATCAACGCGCGCGGCTTTAACGGCATGTCGCTCCAGGCGGTAGCCGACGAGGTGGGCATCACCCAGGCGGGCGTGCTGCACTACGTGGGCAGCAAGCACGGGCTTTTGGTCGAGGTGATCCATCGCTATTACGATCGCAGCTCAGCCTTAGACGACTATCTCTCCCTCTTTCATCCTGGCGGGGCATTTGAGGGCCAGAGCCCCAAGATTCCCGAATACTGCCGTCTGCTCGTGGCGGAGAACAACAGTCAGCCCGAGCTCGTCATGCTCTTCCAGATGCTCAATACCGAGGCCATGAGCACGGAGAGCCCCCTGCACGAGTATTTCAACGACCGCTCGCGCGGAGCTATCGAGCCCGAGCCCGATGTTAACTGGAGCGTTCCCGAGGGAATCGACGCCACCGAAGCCATCTCGTGCGCGCTGGCGGCGATGTACGGATTGGAAGGCCGTTGGGTGGCGCGACCCGACGAGATCGACTATCCCGCCGAGTGGTCTAAGTTCGAGGACATCCTCTTTCCCCTTCCCCTCTGGGAGGGCTACCGTTAAGAGCGGCGGTATGCAATCGCCATTACCAACCGCAACGGCTGTGTCGATACAAAAAGGTCCGGGCTACCACCCGGGCCTTTTCTCTTGCGTTATTCCGTTTTCCTTAACGCGCCGGCGAGACCACGAGCAGCGCGTCGTGCTCAAAGGGATGCTGAGCCACGCGCACGGTGCCGTCACCGTTGTCGCGGACGGGCAGCTTGGCGATGCGCTTGTCCTCCATGTCGAGGACCGTCGCCGTCCAGCCGCGCGCGCCGTCGAGCTTAAACTTGAGCGCCGTGGTGCGCGGCAGGTACGTGACGACACGATCGCCAACGCGCGCCACGCGAATGGCCTCGCGTGCATCATCGAGAAGCTCCTGCGCGGGGACCACGGCAAGTGCGTCATCGCCAGCCGTAGCACCCAGACCGGCAAGCACGTGCTCGATCGCGCCAAAGTCCCAAACGCCCGCAAATTGCAGGCACTCCTGCCAGCGGAACGGCATGTCGAAGCCCTCGCCCAGCACCGAGCCCTGACTCTTGCTGGTCTGCCAGTTCCAAACACCGTGCGCGCCATAGGTCACACCCGCGCTGGCGCCGGCAAGGATCGACGACCACACGCTCGCGCGGCAGTCCTGCGCGGTGAAGCGCCAGTACACGTTGCGCGACGCACCCATCTGCTCGTAACAGGGCTCGGAGTTGACCATCGGCTTTTTGGGATAGTTGGCGATAAAGTCCTGCGGCAGGTGCCATGCCTCGGGCTGGCCCTCGTAGTTGTGACCGGGCTGGAACATGTAAAAGTCCAGGCGCTCCAGGTACTGTGACGGAATGGTACGGTTGCCGCGGTTGATATGCATGGTGCGCAACGCCTCGGGCGCGCGCTTGACGACTTCGTCGAGGGCATCCTCGTAATAGGCGATCGCCTCGTCGCTGGTAAAGTCGGTATCGCCCGTCACCACGTAGACGGGGTCGAACTCGCCCAGGTTCTCGACGACGCGGGCAACGTGGGCGCGGACCTCCTCGCGCGGCATAACCTCGGCACCGCAACGCTCGGCAATCTTGGCGCCCCAGGTACCGGGCACGTAGTTGCACCAGATAAGCACGAGTGCCGGACGAATGCCGTGCTCGACGGCAGCGCGGCACATGGCAGCAGCGCGGTCCCAGTACGCTTGGTTGGGACGGGACCAATCAAAATGCACGCCGTCCTCGCTGGCATAGGGCCAAATGCCCAGATCGGGGCAGCAGCGATCCCATTGCGGCAGCGTGTTGATCTGCAGCACGTTCATGCCCTGCTCGGCGCGACGGGTCAGATAGTAGTCCCAATCGACCTCGGTAATGCTCGTAAACGCGCTCCAGCACGTATCGGCAAACCAAAAGAACGGCTTGCCCTCGCACAGAAAGCCGTCCTGACGACCGTTAACGGTCAGCTTTCCCAAACTCATCTGTATGTCCTTTCGTTTGATAAAGGAGTCGCGAACCGGCAGATTCTTTCGCGGTAACCCCGCGCGAAAGCCCCTAGCGCTTAGCAAGCCCCGACGAGCTGGCATCACGCGCCCCCAATCAGTCTACCTTGCAAGAAGGGCCCCGCCGGGCTTACGCCTGACGGGGCCCTGTCGTGTAGGTAAGGTCGTATGCGTCCGAATGGCTTGGCCTTAGGCCTCCATCTCGGCGAGCTCCTCCTTGGAGAAGCCAGTGGCAAAGACGACGGCAGCGGCGATGACAAAGGAGATCGCCATACCGACGATAGCCCAGACGGTGTTCATCTGGCCACCCTGCAGGTAGTTGGTGAAGACCAGGAAGTTGGAGGCACCGCCGGCCAGGTAGTAGGTAACACCCATGAGGCCGGAGAACACAGCGCCGATAGCACCGCCGATAAACATGCCGAGCATGGTGCGACGGAAGCGCATGAGGATACCGAAGAGCGCGGGCTCGGTGACGCCGCCGGCGAGGGCGGAGATGACGTAACCCAGGGCAAGACCCTTCTCGTCGGGGTTCTTCATCTTGAGGAAGGCACCGAAGGCGCAGCCCCAGACAGCGGCCATAGCGCAGTTGGTGGAAACGAAGACGAAGGGATCGTAGCCGGCGGCGATGATCTGAACCTGAGCGAGCAGGATGACGGGCATGTGCATGCCGCAGACCACGAAGAGCTGCCAGAAGGCGCCGAGGACGGCCATGACGATCAGGATACCGATGCCGCCAAGGTCAGCAAGACCAAAGAGGGCGTTGGCGATGAGGTTGCCGAGCTCGTTGCCGATCGGGGCAAGGAGGATGAAGGCGATGGGGATGGTGACGATCATGGTGCAGAACGGCGTGAAGACCGTGGACAGCACGTCGGGCATGACCTTCTTAAAGAACTTCTCAACAAAGTACAGGACGGGCACCGAGAGGATGATGGGCAGGACGGACTGCTGGTAGTTGGCAGCGGCGATCTGGATGCCGTAGACGGAGATGATTCCGCCACCCTCCTGAGTCGCGACACTCACGACGGACGGGGCCATGAGGGCGCCGCCGAGGAGCATGCCCAGAACCGGAGAGGCGCCGAGCTTCTTAGCAGCGGCATAGCCCAGGTAGATGGGGATAAAGGTAAACGTGGCCTCGTACAGGGTGGTGTAGAGGAACGTGTAGGTCGGATCGGTATCGGAGAGAACGCCGAGCATGGTGGGGCCGAGGACCGCGGCGATGGTGCGGAACAGACCACCAGCCATGAGCAGCGGAATCAGCTGGGTCATGGAACCCGACAGGTAGTCGAGGATGATGTTGGGCAGGTTCTTGAGCTCGAACTTCTCCTTAGGAGCGTCGAGGTTCTCGTCGACCGCGGCACCCTGTTTGACGCCGGACATGGCGACGAACTCGGCGAGCACCTTGGGCACGTTCTGGCCGATGATGACCTGGAGCTGGCTGCCGGCGAACTGGCAACCCAGAACACCCTTGACCTTCTTGATCTTCTCCACGTCGGCCTTGCTGTTATCCTTGAGCGTCAGACGCAGGCGCGTCATGCAGTTGGTGGCGACGGCAACATTCTCCGCACCGCCCACGAGCTCGAGGACATCGGTGGCAATCTGCTTGTTATCTACTGCCATGGGACCCCTCCCCATATCATCGTGTGCCTACCCGTTTGGACGTTGGCACGCCTTTGACCCGGCGACTATAACCCCTTACGGCTGCCGAGCCCTTGGATACGCTGTCGTAAACAATCTGTTTACTGAACGTTTACAGCACTTAGTTTACACGCAGCGTTGAATTTGTGGCAGTTTTGCCGTTTGCAGTCCGGTGAACGGTAGGAAATCGGGGGTGAGCGTATCTGAACGGCAGTAAATCGTCTCTTTGCCTATGTATTGATATATGGCTATTTACGTGGGATTTTACTTTGAGTGGCCTCTCAATAGCCTGTTAGCTCATCAAGAAAACCCCAGATAGAAACTACTAAACATATGTTTAGTAGTTCACTGCGTGTTCGATTATGCCGTTTACCGAGTTCATCTGCTTGTTCCACAACTCTGCATTAAACTAAACATGTTTAGATTGTATTGCCGCGATTGTTTAGCACGCGCGGCGCAAGGGAGGCAGCTCATGGAACTCAGATCGTGTACTTACGCAACCGTCACCACCTTGGGCGACTTTGGCCCCTGGATCAGCAAGGTCATACTCGACCTACCCTGCACCGTGCGCGCCAACGATGTCGATGCGAACACTTTCCATATATATGTAGAGCGTCACGAGCGCACGGGCGAGATCCTGATGCGCAAGGAGCACGGTGCCGACCATGCCGCACCCTCCGTGGGTTACATCGACATTCTTGCCGCGTATCCGTGCGACGAGAACGGCCGCAAGCTCGCCGTGGGCACCCATGTGGCACTCGAGGTCGCCGAGCAGCGCCTGACCAAAAAGATCGAAGGCGGCGTCATGGGCTCGCGCATGCTCGATGACCAGCTGCACGTCACGCAGCTCGCGGCTCTTCCCGGCGACGACGGCGACGACCCCACCTGCGACCTGGTCTTCGATACCCGTCGCGGCGACATCTGCCCCGCGCTCAAGGGCTGGAGCAATGCCGTGCAAAAGACCGCCGTTGATGGCATCGCGCTCGAGTACGGCTTCTTTGAGCCCAGCTTTAAGACAGAGGACTCGGCCTGCTTCAATCCCTTCGCGCCCGAGGTCACGGTCGTGCCCCAAAAGGCCCCGCTCGTGGTGTACCTGCACGGCGCCGGCGAAGGCAAGGGCGCCACACAGGGCGAAGGCGCCACGCGCGCCTATGTCGGCAACCGCGTGACAGCCATTAGCCAGGCGCAAATCCAGCGCTACTTTGGCGGCTTTGCCTGGGTGCTCGTGCCGCAGTCTCCCACGTTTTGGATGGACAACGGCGTCGAGCAGCTCGGCCGCTCCAACCAGAGCATCTACTCCCCCGTGCTCAAGGCGCTCATCGACGAGTTTGTCGCCGAGCATGCCGAGCGCATCGACACCGACCGCATCGTGGTCGCCGGCCTTTCCAACGGCGGCTTTATGACCCTGCGCCTGTGCGCCGACTACCCCGATTTCTTCGCCGCGGGCCTTCCCTGCTGTGCCCCGTGGTACAACGCCACGGACGAGGACGTAGCCGCGCTCGCCAAGACGCCGCTGTGGTTTACGCACTCCAAGGGCGACGAACTCGTGTCTCCGCAACAGACCGTGCTGCCGCTCACGGCGCGCCTACGTGACGCCGGAGCCAACGTGCACCTCACCTACTTTAGCCATGTCGAGGACCTGACCGGGCGCTATCGCGAGGCCGATGGCTCGCCTAAGAAGACGTTCAACCACGGCGTGTGGATCCACCAATTCAACGACCTGTGTTATCAAGACTTCGACGGGGGCAACGTACTCATCGACGGCGAGCCGGTGGGCTGCTGGGAGTGGTCGGCCAGAGTTTCGAGGTAGCCATCCCATCGGGGGCCCTGACCTTTAGTTTTGTAAACGTCCTCGCGCATGAGCCCCGCCTATCCTGCTCCTTCGGAGCATCGGATAAGCGGGGCCCGCGCTGCGGAATGTTTACAAAACTAAAGATCAGGGCCCCCTAAGTTAACGTTGTTCGAAACGCTGGCCGGGCGCTTCCGGCAGCACGCCGGGTCGGTGGCGATGGGGGCGTGGGTCCCGTCTTGCCTTGCGCGTAACTGGCTAAATTGATTTTGATTGGAGCTGTTCCTATGTCCCAAAAGTTGACTCGGGTGATTGTTACCACTGATATGGAAGTCGACGATATGAACTCGCTCGTTCATTTGGCTCTGTATCTCAACTTACTTGATGTTCAGGCCGTGGTGTATACGGCTTCGCAGTATCACTTTCTTGGGGATGGGGTTCATACGCTCGGTGAAGTGAATTCGCATTGGCGGACTAAGGGTCGTCGCTCTTATGAGTGGGATGTTGTGCCTCATGAGCCCGATCCGCTGGCCGGCGAGCTTCGTGAGTATCGTCCGTTTCCCGAGCATTGGATTGAGAGTCTCTGGAGTAATGAATATGCCCAGGCTTGGCCGCAGTTGCAGGCGAATGCGGACGCTGCCGGTGAGCCGCCGTTTCCCACGCCCGCCCAGATGATCGAGCGCACCTTTGTGGGAAATGTTGCCTTTGAGGGTGATGTAACTGAGGAAACTGAAGGGTCTCGCGTAATTGCGCAGGCGATTTTGGATGATGACCCGCGTACGTTATGGCTTCTCAGCTGGGGTGGCATGAACACCATCGTTCGCGCCCTCATGAGCATTGCCGAGTGTTATCGCGCCACGCCCGAATGGCCTGCCGTGCAGCAGCGGGTCTATCAGAAGGCGCGCGTGATGGGCGTTGCCGATGGCATAGGACAGGACAACTCATGGCTCGACCATGGACGCGAGCTCTTTCCCGAGCTCATCTTTTGGCGCGTGCCCTATATGTATGGCGGCTATGTCGACGCCAAGATGGCTCAGCCCGATACGCTGCCACTGTTTAAGGCTCCTTGGCCCGAGCAGAATCTCACGCAGGGCAACGGCCCCCTCATGGCGCGCTATATGCTCTATGGCGATGGTAAGGTCTACGAAAACGAGCCCGAGCGCTTTCAGTTTGGCAAGCATGCCCGTCTGGATTGGGGTCTAGAAGGCATGCCCGCGATGCAGTTTGAGCGCGGCGATTTTATGGCCGAAGGCGACAGCATGACCTATATTCCGCTGCTGCCGTTTGGCCTGCGCGGCATCGATGACCGCGACTTCGACACGCTGCTCGGCCGCATGTTTCTTGATGAACATCCCGATGCAGACGCACCCGCCGGTTTTGCCGCCATCGGCACACCCGCAGGCGACAACCCCAATCCCTACCTGCGCGCCTATCAGGAAGACTTTGCCGCCCGTGCGCAATGGTGCGCCCATGATCCGGCAGCTTGCTCGCATCCGGCGCATGTTGTCGAGGTCACGACCGACCGCAGCGCTACAGCCGGCGAGCGCGTCACCCTTGCAGCGACCATCGTCGACCTCGACGACAAGGGCTTTGATGCACATTGGAATGTCGCCGTGGACCCGTCGAGCTATACAGGCGCGCAGGATCTTTCGCTGTGGCAGGAATGCACGGCGAGCACCACTTTCATCGTGCCCGCCGACGCGCAGACCGGCGACCGCTTCGTGCTCACCCTTACCGTGCAGACGTGCGCCGAACGCCCCTGCAGCCGTTACGCCCAGGTTGCTGTGACCGTGGCACAGCAAGGACGGCGTCCACATTCGACAGCCGCCGCATTCGGCAAGGAGTGTCCCCAACTGCCACTCATTTAAGTACGTCCCCAAGTGCCAACTCATACAGTAAATGTTTAATCTGTTTCGTTAACTGAAATGCGTAAATCTGGTTAATCAAAAAAGCAAAATTTGGTTAAATGTAAATGGTAAATTTAGTTAAACGCACTGGTAAACAATGGTGATAATTATGCCAAAGAAGTACTACACTAGAATTATCGAAAATGAGCTCGACCAGCTGCTGGGCATATTCGGTGCCGTTCTCATCGAGGGACCGAAATGGTGCGGGAAGACGACCACAGCCGAGACCCGTGCGGCGTCCAGGCTCCTTCTCATGGACCCGTCCCGCAACTTCGAGAATCGCTTACGCGCCGAGACTGACCCAGCTCTTGCCGTTTCCGGCGAGGTGCCACGGCTAATTGACGAGTGGCAGGAGGTTCCGAAACTTTGGGACGCGGCACGGTTTGAATGTGACAACCGTGGCGGTGAGCCTGGCCAGTTCATATTTACGGGGTCGGCAACACCGCGAGACGACAAACGTCCGATGCACAGTGGCGCTGGAAGGTTCGCCAAACTGCGCATGGATACCATGACGCTTTTCGAACTTGGGAAATCCAGCGGTGCAGTTAAGCTATCGGGCATTATTTCTGGCAAAAAGTTCAATGGCGCTTTTGGGTCGCTGGATTCTGCCTCGATTGCCGAGTGCGTTGTTCGTGGTGGATGGCCTGCGGCGGTCGGACACGATGCGCGGGCTGCGTCCGCGATGGCCAAACGATACATCGACATAGTTGCCGAAGAAGATTTGTCCCGTGTCGACGGCTCTCGCCGCGACCCTGAAAAGGTCAAAGCTGTCATTGAATCGCTTGCGCGCAATGAATCCACTTTGGCGACACTCAAAACGCTCGTAGCCGATCTTGGTGGGGAGGTGTCGAGACAAACGGCGTCATCATACATATCTCTTCTCGCTCGGATTAATTTCGTTCGCGATATTCCCGCATGGAACCCTGCAATGAGATCTCCAGTGCACCTAAGAGAATCGAAGAAGCATCATCTCGCTGACCCGTCACTAGCGGCCGCTGCGCTCGGGGCGACTCCGGAGACATTACTGCTGGACTTCAAGACGCTTGGACTGCTTTTTGAATCGTTGGCCCTTCATGATTTGTGGGTTTATGCGCAAGCAAATGGAATGGGTCTCTATCACTATCACGATTCTCGCGATCTAGAGGTCGATGCAGTCATTGCGGCTCCCGGTGGAACGTGGATTCCGATCGAAGTTAAACTCAGCTCTGCTCAAATCGAAGAGGCGTCTGACAGTCTCGTTGCTGTCGAGAAGCGTATGGTCGCTGCCGGAAACAACCCGCCAGTTTCGAAAGTCGCAATCATTGGATTTGGCTCACAAGCCTATGTCACTGACCGCGGCGTCCAAGTTGTTCCGCTGGATGTTCTCGCGCCGTAGTGCAATTGCAAGTTTTAACTTCTTTTGCTTTCTCTCACTTCTTTTAACGAAACACCCGGTGGGCATTAACTGCTCGCCGGGTGTCTTGGTTAGGACGTTATAAAGCAGGACTTCCGAAACACGGCGGTCAGGTCCGCCTCCTAAGGGCCTGAGGTGCTCGAGATTGGGAGCGACAAGCCCGACGAAGCGTACTTTAGGTACGCGAGGAGGGTTGGAGCCCCAAGGTTGAGTGCCTCAGCGCCCTAAGGCCAGGTCTTCGCCGTTGGTGGCGATGACCTTCTTGTACCAGTCAAAGCTCTTCTTTTTGGAACGCTTGAGAGTGCCGTTGCCCGCATCATCGCGGTCGACATAGATAAAGCCGTAGCGCTTGGACATCTCGCCCGTGCCGGCAGACACCAGGTCGATCGGGCCCCAGGTGGTGTAGCCCAGCAGGTCAACGCCGTCCTCGGTCACCGCATCGCGCATCGCGGCGATATGCTGGCGCAGGTAGTCGATACGGTAGTCGTCGTTGATGGAGCCATCCTCCTCGACAACATCCTTGGCGCCCAGGCCGTTCTCGACCACAAACAGCGGCTTCTGATAGCGGTCGTACAGATCGTTGAGGGTGATGCGGAAGCCCAGCGGATCGATGGCCCAGCCCCACTGGCTCTCCTGCAGGTAGGGGTTCTTGGCGCCGGCGAAGGCGTTGCCCTGGGTGCGCTCGACATCGGGGTTATCGGCACCGGCGGAGCAGCGGGTGCTGTAGTAGCTAAAGCTGATGAAGTCGACGGTGTTAGCGGCCAGGATCTCGCGGTCCTCGTCCGTCATACCCACATCGATGCCCAGGCGCTCGAGCTTCTTGACGGCATAGGCCGGGTAGTAGCCACGGCTCTGGACGTCGACGAAGAAGTAATTGTCCTGGTTGTCGAGCTGCGCCTGGCGCACATCGCCCGGACGGCAGCTGTAGGGGTAGTAGCTACCCGCGGCGAGCATGCAGCCGATCTTGACCTCAGGATCGATCTCGTGGGCGATCTTGGTTGCCCAAGCGCTGGCGACGAGCTCGTTGTGGGCGGCCAGGTACTCGACGGCCTCCTTGTTCTCGCCCTCCTCAAAGACCAAACCGGCACCCATAAACGGCAGGTGCAGAATCATATTGATCTCGTTGAAGGTAAGCCAGTACTTCACCAGGCCCTTGTAGCGGGTGAAGATCGTGGTCGCGAGGTTCTTATAGAAGTCGATGAGCTTACGGTTGCGCCAACCGCCGTACTCCTTGATGAGATGAATCGGGCAGTCAAAGTGTGTGATGGTCACGAGCGGCTCGATGCCGTGCGCCTGGCACTCGCGGAACACGTCCTCGTAGAAGGCCAGGCCGGCCTCGTTGGGCTCGGTCTCGTCACCGTTGGGGAAGATGCGGGTCCACGCCAGGCTCATGCGGAAGGTCTTAAAGCCCATCTCGGCAAAGAGGGCGATGTCCTCCTTGTAGTGGTGGTAGAAATCGATGCCAGTCTGCGCGGGATAGTAATAGCCGTCCTCGAAGTCGAGCATCTTGCGCTGGCCGGAGACCACCGCGTAGCGCTCGGGGCCGTGCGGAGCCACATCCACGTTGGCCAAGCCGCGGCCGTCCACGTCGTAGGCGCCCTCGCACTGGTTAGCAGCCGTCGCGCCGCCCCACAGGAAGTCATTACGGAAAGCCATGCATCGATCCTTTCGCACGCTGTTGTCATAGGCTCAGTATCCCTGCAAACAACGCGTCGCTCAACGGCAACGGCGCAGGCCGATACTTCTTTTCGCGTGCAGGCGCCCGACAACCGCCCCGTCTGACACTTTTTGACACCCGCCTTCCCAAGCCACCACAATGGGGACAGGCACCTTTGTGGTGGATTGGGCCCGGTTTGTCTCGATCTGTAACAGTTAGGCCGCCAAAATCGGGCTTGGCGTTACAGATCGAGATTGTTCGGCCTGTCCCCTGCAGTTTATCTAAATCTGTAACAGGTAGAGACGATTTAGCCCGCTAGATGTTACGGATCGAGACAGAAGATTCTAGTCGTAGGTGATGTCGAGGCTTTGCCGGTGAGGCCTACATAACCGCCTTCGCTCGCAACACATTTGACTGAATAGGAAAAAAAGGAAAAAATAGGAAAAAAAGGAAAGGAGACTCATGACTGAAACCATCTTCTCCCCCTCATTTGGAAATCGCCCGTCCTATCTGGTGGGGCGCGGGAGCGTGATTTCGACATTCATCTCCGGTCTTGAGCAGGAGCCGGGCAATCGCGACCGAGCCATGCTCATGCTCGGACAGCGAGGCAGCGGCAAGACGGTTCTCCTGTGGGAACTTGCCGACCGCGCACGCAAGCTCGGCTTTGTTGTCGCCACGCCCACCGTAGCCTCCGAGGATATGCTCGAGCGCATTGTTGAGAAGATCCAGGAAGCAGGCGAGCCCTACGCCAACAAGCATCGTCTCCCCAAACTTGCGGGCGGCAGCCTGAGCGTCTTCGGCTTCTCAGCCGGCCTTGAGTTCACGCGCGATGTGCAGGAGACCAAGAGCTTTCAGTTCAAACTCACACAGCTCGCGCGCAAACTGACCGAGCAGGGACATGGCATCCTCATCCTCATCGATGAGCTCCAGGCCAATTCACCCGAGATCAGACAGCTCGTCACCGCCTATCAAGAGCTGGTCGGTGAGGGACTCAACGTCGCGCTTGTTATGGCAGGGCTCCCGGGAGCAGTCTCCGCGACGCTCAACGACCGCGTACTGACATTTCTCAACCGCGCGCGCAAGGTCACGCTCGAACCGCTTTCAGTCGGAGATGTGGATGCCTATTATCAGCGGGCTTTCGAAGAGCTCGGCCTTGATATCCCAAGAGACCTTCGCCTCCATGCCGCTCGCGCAACCCAAGGCTCGCCCTATATGCTGCAACTCATCGGCTATAACATCGCCAATCGCTGCCAGGCAGGAGAACACGTAACGCCAGAGCAAGTCGACGGAGCAATCGAAGCGTCAAAGGCCGATTTCGAAAACGATGTGTGTGAAACGACGCTCGCCGCGTTATCGGACCAAGACGTCGCGTTTCTCTCCGCAATGACTGATGACGAAGACGCCGTGTCTCGCATTTCTGATGTTGCGAAGCGCATGTCAGTCACACCCGACTATGCGCAAAAGTATCGCCGGCGCCTCATCGACGCCGGCGTTATCGAGCAGGCGCGCCGCGGTTACGTGCGTTTCGCTGTTCCATATATGGCTGACTATCTGCGCAGCCAGCTCTAGCCAACCACCACAAAGGGGACAGGCACCTTTGTGGCGGCTGGGGGCGGTATGTCTCGATCTGTAACAGGTAGGCCGTCAGAATCGGGCCTGATGTTACAGATTGAGATTTATCGGGCGGCCCCTGCAGTTTGTCTAAATCTGTAACAGGTAGAGACGATTTAGCCCGCTAGATGTTACAGATCGAGACGAAAGGTTCTAGTCCACGGCGATGTCGAGGTTCTTGCCGACGAGGCCCACGTAGCCGCCCTCGGCAGCCTTGGGGCTGTCAGCATGGCAGAGAACCCACTTGTCGGCCTTCCAGTAGCAGTAGCTGTCACCAGCGGCAGGCATGTCGGCTGCAGCCTCGGGGCGCGGACCGTTGGTGCCGGCGGGCAGCGCCACCATCACCTGGAAGCCGCCGTCGTCGACCATGCAGGGCGTGTAGTGAAGCGTGGTGTTGAAAACCTCAACAAGCGTGCCGGCCGGCACGCGGAACGCCTTGACGCACGCGGTGTCGAGCTTGCCGTCCTCGATCTCCCAGCGATGTGCCACGAGCAGGATAAAGTCGCGCGCGCCCAGGTTGAACTCGCTGGCACGGTGATACTCTAGGCAGTTGAGACGCGTGTTGTGGCCGTTGCACCAGCCCAGCTGGAAGGGGCGACCGCCAAACATGAGAAAGCCCAGCTTATCGGCATCCTTAACGCCCTCGAGCTCGGGCGCGGAGGCCACATACTTGCTGCCCTCGGGGATGGGCGTGGAGGCAAGTGCCTCGAGCACGGGCGACGTAAGCTCGGACGGAACATTATCCCAAACGTTGCCATAGGACTTGAACTCGGGATCAGAGACAGAGTAGATATGCATGTTCGCTCCTGTTCGTTTATGTGACAGTATGAACATTCTAGAACAATCTCGTTCCGTTTTGAGCGCTCGACATGAAAAAGCGCCCCCACAAGAGCGGGAGCGCTTCTGGCGCAAACGCTATTCCTGTCAGCAGCCTTACGCCTGCTGATAGTGCAGGTGCTTCTCGTCGATATCGGCCAGGTCGCGGTCGAGGTAGCGGCGCGCGAGCCAGTTTGCCATGGGGAGGTTCTGGTCCAGGTAGTTGCCGCACTCCTCGGGAGCGGCACCGGGGACATCGCCCTCAAAGTCGGCGACGAACTCGAACAGCTCGCGCACGAGCGGCAGGATCTCCTCGCTCGTCACCTCGCCAAAGACAACCAGGTAAAAGCCCGTGCGGCAGCCCATGGGCCCAAAGTAGACGATGCGGCTCGACCACTCGGCATGGTTGCGAAGGAACGTCGCGCCCAGGTGCTCGATGGTATGGCACTCGGCGGTGTTCATGACCGGCTCCTTATTGGGCGTGGTCAGGCGCAGGTCAAAGGTGGTGACGGCGGCGCCGGTCGCCGGATCGCGGTCGATGCGGCTCACATACACGCCGGGCTCAAGCAGCAGATGGTCAACGGAAAAACTCGCGATGCGCTCCATGGCAGATCCTCTCGTTAGTCAATTAGGGACGGGGCCCTTTTAGCTGGTTCGAATGGTCGCACCAATCATACCAGTCAAAAAAGCCCCGTCCCAAATAAGCTACCTGGGACGGGGATCAGTGAGTTTTTAATCCCCGTCCCAGGAAAATCATGCTAGGCAGTGTATGCAATTGTTGATTTGACAGCGTGGCGCCAGCCGGCGATCTTTTTGGCGCGCTCGTCGGCGGGCATCACGGGCCCCACGATGCCGCGGGCGCCGTAGACGTCGACGACATCGCGCGTGCACATGCCCAGCGCAATGCCGCAGGCCCAGGCCGCACCCAGGCCGCTCATCTCGTCGTTGCTCGCGATGCGGATGGGCGAGCCAACCAAGTCGCTCTCAAACTGCATCAGATACGCGTCGCGCGTGGGACCGCCGTCAACGCGAAGCTCTGCAAGCGCCGTGCCCGAATCCTCGACCATCGCATCGATCACGTCAAAGATCTGATAGGCGATCGACTCGTCGGCGGCCTTCACGAACTCCGCGCGACCCGTGGTGCGCGTCATGCCAAAGACGCAGCCCTCGGCATCACTCGCCCAATGCGGCGCGCCCAAACCGGTAAACGCCGGCACAAAGTAGACGCGGCTCGCCGGATTGGCGGCGTAGCACAGGTCGGTAACCTCCTCGGGGTTATTGATGAGTTCAAGATCGTCGCGCAGCCACGTCTTGACGGCGCCGGCGTAGCTCACGTTGCCCTCGAGCACGTACTCGGTCACGCCGTCCATGCGCCATGCGAGCGAGCTCGAAAGCCCGTGCGAGCTGGCAACGAACTCGTCGCCGACGTTCATCATGACCGAGCTGCCGGTGCCATAGGTCGCCTTGGCCATGCCGCGGCTATGGCAGCCCTGGGCAAACAAGGCCGCGTGGCTGTCGCCAAGCACGCCGTGAATGGGCACGGGCGCCGGCAAAAAGCCGCCCAGATCCGTCGTGCCGAACAGGCCATCGGAATCGGTCACCTGTGGCAGGCAGGCCACGTCGACACCAAAGGCCTCGCACACCGGCTCGCTCCAGCAGCCACGGCGCAGGTCAAAGAGCTGCGTGCGGCTGGCATTGGACCAGTCGCAGCGAAACTCCGCGCCGCCCGTGAGCGTCCAAACCACCCAGGCATCGATGGTGCCAAGGCACAGCTCGCCCGCCGCGGCAGCCTCGGCAGCAGCGGGAACGTTCGCGAGGATCCAAGCCATCTTGCCAGCCGGGTAGTAGGGCGAGAGCACCAGGCCCGTCGTGTCACGCACCAGCTCGGCCACACCCTCGCGCGCGGCCAGCTTGTCGCACAGCTCGCGGGCGCGGGCGCACTGCCACACCACGGCATCGCACAGTGGCTCGCCCGTCGCGCGGTTCCAGGCAACGGTGGTCTCGCGCTGGTTGGAGATGCCGATGCCGGCGATGTCGGCAGGGTCGACCCCGGTCTCCTCCACCACGGCACGCGCCACGGCCAGCACATTGGTGGCAATCTCGGCCGGATCATGGCTCACCCAGCCGGCCTCGTTGACGATCTGGCGATGCGAGCGATCGGCACGATGAATCAAATGGCCGCCTTCGTCCACCAGCAGCGCCTTGGTGCCCTGCGTGGATTGATCGATTCCGATGATGTAGCGGCCCATGGCCACCCCTTTCAAAACGAATGTGACAAAGGGACGGTCCCTTTGTCACATTCCAGTTACTCTGCGGGCAGGAACTCGGCAACGGTCTTGGCAATGCCTTCGCCGGTGAGGCCGTAGTGCGCGAAGACCTCGGGGCTCGTGCCGGTGATGACCGGCGCGTCGGGCAGGGAGAGGCACTTGACCGGACGCGGGCAATGCTCGCCCACCACTTGCGCGACCATAGAACCCAGGCCGCCGAAGGGACTGTGCTCCTCGACAGTCACGACGGCGCGCGTGGCACCGGCGGCCTCAATCACGGCCTCGGCGTCAAGCGGCTTGACGCAGTACATGTCGAGCACCGTTGCCGAGATGCCCTGCTCGGCCAGCAGGTCGGCAGCGTCCACGGCATGGCGGACCATCTCGCCGGTAGCGACGAGCGTTACATCGGTGCCGCGGCGTACCCAGGTGGCGCGATCCATCTGGAACGGGCACTCGTCCTCGGTGTACACGTCCTCGACCGGGTTGCGGCCCACGCGGATGTAGGCCGGCTTGTTGTCGGCGACCAAGGCCCGTACGAGCTTGGCGGTCTGGAAGCGGTCGCTCGGCAGATACACGCGCATGTTGGGAATCGCGCTCATGGCGGCGATATCCTGCGCGGAGTGATGGCTCATGCCCAAGGCGCCGTAGGACACGCCGCCCGAGATGCCGATGAGCTTGACGTTGGTGTTGGAGTACGAGACGTCGACCTTGCACTGCTCATACGAGCGCGTGGTCACAAAGGACGCCGGCGAGGCGGCCCAGGCCTTCTTGCCGCACGAAGCCATGCCGGCGGCGATGCTCACCAGGTCCTGCTCGGCGATGCCGACCTCAACGGACTGCTGGGGATACTGATCAAAGAACGGCGTGAGTGATGCGGAGCCGCGGGAGTCGGAGCACAGGACGACGATATCCTTATCGGTCTTCGCGGCCTCGAGCAGCGTGTCGCAGATAACCTTGCGATTGGCGATCTTGTTAGCCATTGATGGCCTCCTTATGGGCAGCGAAATCGGCGATGATCTGGGCATATTCCTCATCGTTAGGCAGGTGATGATGCCAGGCGGCCTTGTCCTCCATAACGGGCGAGCCATAGCCCTTCACCGTGTTGAGGATGATGACCGTGGGCTTGCCGCAGGTCTCGGCCGCAAGCGTCAGCGCGGCGTCGATGGCCCGGACGTCGTTGCCCGGGATGGAGAGCACGTTCCAGCCGAAGGCGGCCCAGCGCTCCTCCTGCGAGTCCTGCTTCATAACGTCCTCGGTGCTGCCGCTGATCTGCAGGCGGTTGCGGTCCACGAGCGCGCACAGGTTATCGAGCTGGTAGTTGCCGCCGCTCATGGCGCCCTCCCAGACCGAGCCCTCGGCAAGCTCGCCATCGCCCATGATGGTGTAGACGCGGTAATCGCGGCCGTCCATCTTGCCGGCGAGCGCCATGCCCACGGCTACGGGCAGGCCGTGGCCCAGCGAGCCCGAGTTCATTTCGATGCCCTTGAGCTTGTTGTTGGGGTGGCCGATGTAGGGGCTGCCGAACTTGGAGAAGCGGGCCTTGACGTCGTCGAGATCAAGATAGCCCTCGTGGCAGAGCACCGCGTAGTAGGCCTCCATAGCGTGGCCCTTGGAAAGCACGAAGCGGTCGCGGTTGGGATCGTCGACGGTCTCGGGCGAAATGTTGAGGTGGTTGGCGTAGAGGGTCATGAGGGCGTCGATCACCGACATGTCGCCGCCGATGTGGCCGCCGGCGCCAGCCATGATGATATCGACGCAATCGCGGCGAAGGTCCCAGCGCAGGGACTCAAGCTCTTCGATAGTTGCCACGAAAAACTCCTTTCAGGGAATTTCCAAAGTCAAAGCCACCGCGTTTCCACAGTGCCCAAGATTGCGGTGAAAGAGGAGCGCCGCGTACTTTGGTACGCAAGCAACGGCTTGAACCGCAAGGTTGGGCGCTGTGGTAGCGCGCCGGCTCGTTGCTACAAAGTAGGCACGACCCTACTCGCCGCGCAGGTAAGCTTTAACGTCCTGCTCAATCGGGTCGTACAGGTCGGGGGCAATGCCGATGTACTTGCACGCCTCGTAGAGCACCGGCACCACGTTGGCGTGAATAGCGACGCAGTGGTGGATGTAGGGACCCTCGACAATCTTGGCCTCGAGGCGCTTGAGGTTGTCGACCTCGACCCACAGGTAGGTGCCCATGCCAGCCGGGCCGTCGATACCGCGGGCGTTGCCCAGCAGCAGCGAGTACTCGCCGTTGTCGCCGTCAAAGCGGGCAAGAGTGAGGTCGCCGTGCTTGGCCTCGGCCGTCAGCGCACCGGGATGATCGAAAGCCAGCGGGTAGGTGAGCTTGGGCTTGACGGCCGCACAGCTGCAGGGCCAGGGGCCGCAATGCTGCAGCAGCTCACCGTTCTCGTTATCGGGGTGGCGCACGGTCCAGTCGGCGAACATGCCACGGTGACGGCCCAGGTCGGCGGCTTCGACCATCAGTGCGGTGATGGCGCCGTGGATATCGGTCTCGCATACGATAGGAATGCCCATCTCGTTGAGGATGGCGTTGGCGGCGCAGGGCATAATGCCCAGCTCGTCCTGCAGAGCGTTCCAGCACTGAATGGCACCGGCGTTGCAGCCATACTTCTCGACCAGGCGCTTCATGGCGATGGCAAGACCGGCGACCGCGGGGACCTTGTCCTCGGGGATGCAGATCTCAAAGCTGTCGTTGATGTGGGCAAGCATGGCGGCCATGGCCTGCTCGTCGGCCTGGGCGTCGCGTACGGCCTGGACAAGCTCGGTCATGGGGATAGGCGAAAGCTGGATGTTGAACTTCTCGAGCAGCTCGCCCTCGTTGCACATGGTCGACCAGAAGTCGAACGGACGGGTGGCCATCTGCAGAATACGGGTGTGCTTGAAGGTCTTGACCACATTGCACACGGCCAAGAAGTCCCAAACGCCGCGCTCGAACTCGGGATCGGTCAGGCGGCAGTTGGTCATGTAGGTGAAGGGAACCTGGAAGCGGCGCAAGACCTTGCCAGTCGCGAACAGGCCGCACTGGCTATCGCGCAGGCGGGTGCCGTCGGGCTCGGGGCGCTCGTCGCGCGGGCCCCACAGCAGCACGGGCAGACCGAGCTCGCGGGCAAGGCGGGCGCAGACGTACTCGGTACCAAAGTTGGCGTGGCAGAGCATGATGCCGTCGACGCCCTCGGCGCGGAACTTCTCGACGATAGGCGCGATATGGCTGTCGTCGAACAGCAAGCCCTCGTCGTTGATGTCGTCGATATCCACGATGTCGACGCCAATCTCGCGCAGGCGATCAGCCGTCAGGCCGCGATACTTGATTGCGTCCGGCGCGCTAAAGATGCTGCGGCGCGTGGGCACAAAGCCGAGCTTGATCTTATCCATGTACGTCCTCCCCTAATCACATGTTCAGTAAACAGACGTGTGTTTCGTTTTGTTCTGTTTACTAAATCTTTTACTCTTTTGTTTAATAGTCTAGCGTGAAAGTCCCGTAAACGGTAGAAAAATCAGCCTAAACGGTATGTAAACAATCTGAACATACAAGGGCAACAAAAAGAGGGCCCCGAAGGACCCTCTCTTGGTAGCGTTATGTATGGTTGCCTTTGGCGGACTTTTCCGCTCTGAGGTCTGGCGCCGTTCTGTCTAGATTTCACACACGCTTTGGCGCTCGACAAAATAGGTCGATACGACCGTCTTGCAGGTATAGCTCTTGGGATTGCGGATGTTGCCCACCAGACGGCGCACCGCGATCTCGCCCACCTCGTGTTTGGGAACGTGCACCGTGGTGAGCGGCGGGTTGGAGAAGGCACCCAGAGATAGGTCGTCAAAGCCGATGATCGAGACATCCTCGGGCACGCGTATGCCGTGCTCGTTGAGCGCGCGCATGGCACCCACGGCGAGCACGTCGTTTTCGGCAAAGAAAGCCGTCGGCAGGTCGTCGTGCGAGACGTCGTCGAGCCACGCGCCCATGTCGCGATAAGCGTCCTCGAGCGTGGTGCCCAGCGTGACGCGCCATGCCGGATTGGCCTCGAGGCCCGCGTCCTCAAGCGCTTGGCGATAGCCGCGCTCGCGATCCTTAAAGTTGCGGATGCGAAGATCGCCCGCCAGATAGCCGATTTGCTTGTGACCCTTCTCGATAAGGTAATCCACGGCACGCAGCACCGAATCGGTATTGGCAATGACCACGGCATCGAAGTACTGGCGGTCGCTCCAGCCATCGAGCACAATCAGGTGGGCGGCGGAGTTAGCGAACAGGGCGTAGTCCTCCTCACCCAGCTCGGTGCCCATCAGCACGATGGCGGCAGACGGATCGGCGATCAGACCCTCGACCTGCGGACGTACGGCATCCAAGTCGCTAAAGTCGAGCGTAACAAAGCTCGTGCTCATGCCGTGGCGACGTGCCTGGCGCTCCACGCCCTCGATGACCGCGGGGTGGAAGGTGCTCTCGTCCAGGATGGCGCCCGTCTTGCGCGCGAGCACAAACTGGATGCTCTCGAGCTGCGTCGACTGCTGATAGCCGAGCGACTGCGCGCACTCCAGGATGACCTTGGCGGTCTCCTCGCTCACGCTGCGCTTGCGGTTGAGCGCGTTGGACACGGTTGCGGGCGAAAAACCGGTGATGCGGCTGATCTCGCGAACACTTGCTTTGGCCATTGTTCCCCCAAGCAACGGTCGTGGTCGAGCATCGTGGTCTGACCGCCCCGTGACTCGACAACTAAACGACCGCAAATTCAATCTAAACAGAATAGTAAATGTTTAATAGCTAGTTTAGCCTGTTGTCAAGCGAAGTGGTGCAACTATTCCCCCAACGGGCACATTTACTCGGTAGCTAAAAAAGCCCCGTCCCAAATTGACTACATGGGACGGGGCGTGAAAATCAATTAGCCCAGGACGCGGGCCATGCGCGTCTTGAACTCGGACAGGAAGCGCGGGGCATCCACGGTCAGCGCCACAAGCGCACTCTTGTCCGGATCGGATAGGCGGCGCTCGTCGCAAATGGTGCGGCCGCGATACTCGCCCAGCAGATCAACACGCAGATTACAGCCGAGCGCGCCCACGAGCGTGGGGTCGATCGCCACGGCGACGGCCAGCGGATCGTGCAGCGCACAACCACCCAGGTAGGGGGCGTTCATCTCGTACGAGCCAATATAGTGCTCCACCATGCTCGCAAACGCGCAACCGGCCATGGTGCCCGAGCCCGTCCAGCCGGCAATGTCGCGGCGCGTGAGCACCACGCGATGCGTCACGTCCAGGCCCACCATGGTGAGCTTACGGCCCGAGCGCAGTACCGCGTCGGCTGCCTCGGGGTCGCTCGCCATGTTGGCCTCGGCGCCCGCGCTCACGTTGCCGGGCACGGTAAGGGCGCCGCCCATCACGACCACGCGGCCGATGGACATCATCGCCGCCGCATCGCGCTCTAGGGCGAGCGCCAGGTTGGAGAGCGGGCCAGTCGCTACGTAGACCAGATCGGGACCATAGGTGCGCGCGGCATCGATCAGATAATCGACCGCAGCGTTGCCGTCGGCCGAGGTCGCCCCCACCGGCTCGTAGGGCGACGCGGGCACGCTCGCGCCGCCGATGCCGTTCTTGCCGTGAATAAGCGCGGTGGACGCCGGCGGCGTATAGGGCTCAGTCGCCTGCAGAGGACGGTCGGCACCCAGGTACACCGGAACCTCGGGGCGACCCAGCAGATCGAGCACCGCCAGGCAATTGTGCGCCGATTGCTCGACGCGCACGTTGCCAAAGCACGTGGTGATGCCCACGAGCTCCACCTCGGGGCTCGCGATGGCATAGGCGAGCGCCATCGCATCGTCCACACCCATATCCAGATCAAGGATCAGCTTCTTGGTTGCCATTGTTCTACTCCGCTTCTCCGTCTTTATCGTTTAACCAAACCAATGTTCAACTTCGGCGCGCGTGGGAATCGATTGCTGAGCGCCCAGGCGCGACACCGTCACTGCCGAGGCGCGAGCACCCGCGGCCATGCACTCCAAGAGCGGCAAGCCCTCTAGGCGAGCCGCCGCCAACGCGCCGATAAACGTATCGCCGGCGGCCGTGGTATCGACTACCGTGCTCGAAAGCGCCGGCATGCGCAGCAGCTCACCGCCATCGCCGAGCGTAACCGAGCCGGCGCCGCCCAGCGTGATGACCGCAGCCCCGGCGCCCTTAGCAAGCAGGGCGTTGAGCGCGGCGGCGCAGCTCCCATCGTCCTTGGGCAGGATACCCGTCAGCGCCTGGCACTCAGTCTCGTTGGGACAGACCAGGTCGACCGCAGGCCAGACCTCCGCAGGCAACTCGCAGGCAGGAGCTGGATTAAAGACCGTATAGAACCCCAGCTCGTGAGCGCAAGAGAGCGCCGTGGCCGTTGCCATCAGGTCACATTCGCCCTGGGCGATAAAGACGCTTCCGGCAGCCGGGGCAAACTCACAAACATCGCCGTCGAGCTCATCGGCCACCAGACGTTTCAGCGCGCAGGCAACGTCCTCGCCCGCAAGCGCATGGTTGGCGCCCGGTGACAGCACGATGCGGTTGTCGCCCTCGCAGCGAATGATGGTCGCCGTTCCCGTCTCCACGTCATCGCGACGCGCCACAAAGTCACAGTCCACGCCAGCATCTTGGAGCCCCGCCACGAGCACATCGCCAAACGCGTCGCGCCCGACCGCGCCAATCATGCACGTGCGCGCACCCATGCGCGCGGCGGCGACGGCCTGGTTGGCGCCCTTGCCGCCGGCGTTGGTGATAAAACCACTGCCACCGACGGTCTCGCCCGCGCGCGGCATGCGTTCGCACGCCACCGAAAGGTCCATGTTCATGCTGCCGAACACCGCAACGATGCCGCGATCTGCCATGGAAACCTCCTCATCTGCGGGCCTTATGCCCACCGTCGGCCGTCGATCGTGCGCTCTCGCACCTCTATAACTTTAGTTCACTTTGATGTGAACGCGCCCTTGAGGTTGCGCCAGCAGCAAGCATTCACAGGAGCAGGCAGCTACAATGAATATGTGCTGATTATTCTCGTCATTGGATGATGTTTTATGGAACAATTCCCACCATCGAGCCCACGCGGTCCGCGCCGCGCGCCCGATAACCAGGCGCCGCACGAACGCCCACGCGCCGACCGCCGCGCCGGCGAATCGCGACGCGGCCCGGTCCCGCATCGAACGCCCACCAACAAGGACGCCCACACTAACAGCGCCGCAAAAGAACAGGCGCCCGCTCGTCCCAAGTCCCGCTACATTCCTGCGCTCGACGGCCTGCGCACGCTTGCCGTCGTCGCGGTGGTGCTCTATCACCTCAACCTCACGTGGGCTCAGGGCGGCCTGCTCGGCGTCACGATCTTCTTTGTGCTTTCGGGCTATCTAATCACGCGCTTGCTGCTCAACGAAGTCGCTAAGACCGGCCGCATCGACCTTAAGAGCTTCTGGACTCGCCGCATCCGTCGCCTGGTCCCCGCCGTGGTAACGGTAGTGTTCGTGACCTGCGCGCTGTGCACCATCTTTAACCACGTGATGCTCACCAAGATGCGCCCCGACATCCTGCCGTCGCTGCTGTTCTTCAACAACTGGTGGCAGATTGCCCAAAACGTCTCGTACTTCAATGCCCTGGGCGACCCCTCGCCGCTCACGCACTTTTGGTCGCTTGCCATCGAGGAACAGTTCTACCTAATTTGGCCGCCACTGCTGTTTGCCATGGTATCCATGCATGTGAGCAAGCCCAACACGCGCCGCGTGGTTCTGGGCCTTGCCGCGGTTTCCGCCCTCGCCATGATGGTGCTTTACAACCCTGCCGCCGACCCCAGCCGCGTGTACTACGGCACCGACACCCGCGTGTTCTCGCTGCTGCTGGGTGCCTGGATGGCCTTTATCCCCGATCGCGACCTGGCGCCGGTGCGTCTCGCACATCGTTTGGGGCTCAATCGCCTGGCTGGCGCCGCCAAGCGCGGCAAGAGCGCCGAAGGCAAGCCTGGCGAGAAGGCCGACGAATCAGCCGAGACCGCCCCGGTACAGCCGAGCGCCCTCGTGCGCTTTTGGTCCTCGCCCGCATCCATCGATGTATTGGGCGTCGTGGGTCTGGTTGGCCTTGCCGCCATGGTCGCGCTCACCAACGGCTACACCGCGTTCCAGTATCGCGGAGGCACGCTGCTATGCTCAATCCTCACGCTCATGGTTATTGCCGCCTGCGTGCAGCCCCAAGGAATGGTTTCCCGCGCACTGTCCGCCGAGCCGCTCGTGTGGGTTGGCAAGCGCTCGTACAGCATCTACCTGTGGCACTATCCGCTGCTTCTGCTTATGAACCCGGTCGCCAACATCAACGATACGCCCTGGTGGCAGTACATCTTGCAGGTGCTGCTGGTGGTCGCCGTAGCCGAGTGCTCCTATCGCTTTATCGAAACGCCGTTTAGGAAGGGCGCCTTCGGCCGCACCGTCGCCGAATTCCGCGATAGCACCACCACGCCCGCCAACTGGGCACGCGCGCACGTCCCTGTCTGCGCAGCCTGCGCTGTCGTGTTGGTCGTTGCACTGGGCGGCCTGATCTTTGTGCCCGAGACGTCTGCGCTGAGCGGCGAGGGCGCCGAAGTCCTCAACAAGAAAGCCAAGAACACCGCGCCCACCGACCAGCAGGCGGCCGACGACACCGACGAGGACAACGACGGCTTCCCCGATGGCTCCTACGACCTGTTGATGATCGGCGACTCTGTGTCGCTGCGCGCCGTCGATTCCTTTGACGGCGTGTTCCCCCACAGTCACATCGATGCCGAAAAGGGCCGCCAGTTCGATGCGGGCCGCACAACATTTGAGGGTTATATCCAGCAGAACCTCGCCGGCAAGATCGTAGTCTTTGCGCTGGGCACCAACGGCCTAGTGACCGATGCCCAGATTGACGCCATCATGGCCGATGCCGGCAATCAGCGCACCGTCGTATTTGTAAACACGCGCAGCCCGCAGCCGTGGGTTGGCTCTACCAACCAGGCCATCGCCAACGCCGCTACGCGCTACAAGAACGTGCGCGTTATCGACTGGTACGGATACAGTGCCAACCGCAACGACCTGTTCGATGGCGATGGCACGCATCTATCGACCACTGGCGTGACTGAGTACCTCAACTTGATCCACGATGCCGTCAAGAAGGACCTGCCCGTACACCCCGAGGATCACGTCAACGATCCGCAGCCGGCAGCCGTCAAGTCTGCCACCGACGCACTCGTCAATGCGCTCGCTCTCAAGCCACACAAGCTGGGCACCGACAAGTAACCTGCAGCGTAAACTTCCCACATCCGGAGGGGGTGTCTGCCACGGCAGACACCCCCTCCGGCACTTAGGGACACTCCTGGCGCAGCCAATGAAGACCTCTACGGATGAATTCCAGGCCGCTCCGTCACTCCAGACATCGTTTCCGCGCCTCGCGCCTGCCCCAAACAATCAAAACAAGCCCTTTTCGCCGCACCCTCAAAGGTCTGTGGGCAAAAAAGGGCAAATATGAGTACTGTTACCATTTTAGTAGCAGGCAAAACCACCCAAAATGACGCCCGAGCGAACCCTACACCCCCCCCCTAAAGCAGCCAGCCTGACTGGTTTAAGGCGTATTGGAGCCAATTTTAATGAATATACTATAGGTTATGTTCATTATCTTCTTGGATGTAAATGCTATTCACTTAGCAACAGTACTCACTTTTGGCATTTTTTGCCCACCGCTATATAATTAACACCCTATAGCAGACGAAAAACAGGCCGCAGCCCATCGCTGCGGCCTGTTCGGAAACAAAAGTGGGCGTTAAGCGCTGTAGCCCATCGCTTGCAGCACAAACATGACGACCGTCAGCACCGTAATCACGGCGATAGTCGCCCAAGTGAGCACGTTCCACACGCGGCCGTTGCGGTTGGCGCCCATAATGTGACGGTCGGCGGCGATAACCACCTGGAACACCAGAACCACGGGCAGTAGCACGCCATTGATGACCTGAGAGGTCATCATAATCTGGAACAGATCGACGCCGGGCATAAGCACCAGCACGGCAGAGATACCGATGATGGCCGTAATGATGCCGCGATAGACCGGGGCCTCGTCCCAGCTGCGGTCGGCACCGCGCTCCCAGCCAAATGCCTCACAGATAGCGCTCGACGTAACGCCCGGCAGCACGCAGGCGGCCAAGAAGCTCGCCGCGACCAGGCCCGAGGCAAACAGTACCGTGGACCACTGACCCGCAATAGGCTCCAACGCGCGGGCAGCATCGGCGGCATCGCTAATCTGAATACCCGCCGGGAACAACACCGTACCGGTCGTGATGATAATAAAGCCGGCAATGACATCGGCGGCAAGCGAGCCGCTCACGGTATCGATGCGTTGCAGCACGATATCGTCCTCGCCCGCGTTCTTATCGACCACGTTGTTCTGCGCCAAGAAAATCATCCACGGCGCGATGGTGGTGCCGATCGTTGCGACCACGAGCGACACGTAGCTGGGGTCATTTTGAATGTTAGGCACGACCAGATCGACCGCGACCTCACCCCAGTTGGGGCCAGCCATAAACGCGGCGACAATATAGGTCACGAACACGCAGCTCACCAGCAGCAGAATCTTCTCGATGCGCTGGAAACTACCCGACATGGTAAGCATCCACACCAGCAGCGCCACCAACGGCACCGAGATGCTCGCCGGCACGCCAAAGAGAGCAAGGCCGCTGGCGATGCCCGCAAACTCCGAAATGGTCACAGCCGTGTTGGCGATCAACAGCGCCGCCATAGCAAGTACACTCTTGCGCACGCCAAAGCGCTCGCGAATGAGCGATGCCAGGCCCTTGCCCGTGACGCAGCCGCAGCGCGCCGCGGTCTCCTGCGTCACGATGAGCAGCACAGTCATGACGGGAAGCATCCAGAGCATCTTATAGCCATAGCTGGCGCCCGCGCTGGAATACGTTGCAATGCCGCCGGCGTCATTGCCCGAAAGCGCCGCCAGCAGACCGGGACCCATAGCGCCAAAGATGGCCGCGATGGTCAACTTTTGCTTGGTGCCCGACTTTTGCTTGGTATTTTGCACGCGACCACCTAACCAATGACCGACATGGCGAGCAGCACCGCAGCGGCGCAGTACGCTACGCACGAGATCATGACGGCAATAACGTTCATGGCGGTGCCCGACGTGTTGAGGTCATGCTCGTCACGCCAGAACAGCACCATCAGGTAAATCACGGCGCTCATGTTGCCAACCAGGCAAATGATGGCAGCGATATTAAAGCACCCGGTAAAGAGTTGCTCCTCAAACATGGGCGCATCGGGGAACGCGGCGGTGCGCACCAGCTGGGCGCACAGGTAGGTCACGAGTGACAGAATCAGGCCCATGCCCGTGCTCTGGAAGAAGAATCCCAGGTACGGTTTGGGCTCGTCGTCGTGACCGTCGTACTCGAGGAAGTAGTTCTTGACGAACGACACCATGCGCGAGGCAGCCAGCAGCACGAGCGGCATGGCGCACATGGGGAACACCACCAGATGCGCGGAGCCCAGCGCCGTCCCCAGCACCGTCGCCATAAGGCACGAGGCAATGCCCCACACGACGACCCAGTACTGACGATGCACGAACCAGCTGAGCACGTTCGTCGAGTCGTCCGACGCGCTATCGCCCGAGCCGACACCGGCGATCTGCAGGTCCTCCTGATGCTCCTCGGCGATAACGTCCATGGCGTCGTCGAAGGTCACGATACCCAGGATATGACGATTCTCGTCGCAGACAGGGATGGCAACCAGGTCGTACTTGGTCATCTCGTCCGTTACGTCTTCCTGGTCCTCGTCGGGCGACACGTAGACCAGATCGCGATAGGCGAGCTGGCCCAGCGTGGCGTCGCGGTCGGCCACGATCAGCGTGCGCAGCGAAAGCACGCCCGTCAGCATGCCGCTCGGATCCTCGGTATAGACGTAGTAGACGCTCTCAAAGTCCTCGTCGAGCTTGCGAATCGCCTCGATGGCATCGCCGACCGTCGCCGTGGCGGGCAGCGAGACAAACTCCGAGGTCATGATGCGGCCGGCGGTGTTGTCCTCGTAGCCCAGCAGATTGCGAATCGCCTTCTCCTCCTTGACGCCCATCAGGCGCAGGAGCTTCTCGGCCTTCTCATAATCGAGCTCGTCGATCAGGTCGGCAGCGTCGTCCGGGTCCATCATGGCCAGCATCGACGATGCGTCGGTATCGGACAGACCCTCGAGCATCTCGGTCATGAGCTCGTCATCATCGAACTCCGAGATGGCCTCGGCGGCCTGTGCCGTATCGAGCTGCGCGAACACCTGCGCGCGCAGGCGCGGGTCGAGCTGCTCGATAATGTCGGCAATGTCGGCAGGATGCAGCTCGCCAAGCGTCTTGTGCGACACCGAGAGCTGGATGTTCTTAGTCGAGCGATCGAGCAGGTCCATGTAAGACCAGGCGATAATGTCCTCGCTGAGCGGCTTGCCCAAGTGCTTCATAAAGCCCTCGACGACATGCTCGAGCGTGGGGCTGATGGCGCGTAGCAGACCGCGAGCACCGACCTCGGCGCCCAGCAGGCGCAGCTGATTTTCGCCCGACATAGAGAACTTGATGTCGTTTACGCGCACGACCTTCATGCCCTGCGTGTCGACAATCTGCTTGTTGAGCACGTCGCGGGCAAGCAAGAGTTCGGTCGGCTGCAGGTACGAAAAACGGATTTCGGTGGCCAACGTCTTAAGGTGTACACCCGTCTCGTCGATACGGTCGACCCATTTGCGCCAGCTGATCATAAACGGCGTCTTGCCGGGACCACGGAACGCGAGCGACGTCACGTGCGGAAAAACTTCGCCGGTTGCAATGCCAAAATCGTTAACCACGCCGAGCTTTTCGCCGTCGACGTCCAAGACCGGCAATTTGAGCATCTCACTCAGATAATTCAATGGTGCTCCCCATCATTATTCCTGCGGACCGCGTGACCATGCCGGCACGCAATCCGTGGACTTTTAGATATGTATACGCATGCGCGGGCGGCACGCCGCTCGGCGCTCACACCCCGTGCACGCGCAGAAAGCACCTGCATGGGGTCATCGACTGTATGGTCGAGGTTTGGATTTCACCTGTAACCTTTCTCTTGACCCTCATTAACCGCAGTAACTATAGCATCAGCATCGCGCTGCGGCACCGAATTTATGCCCTGCACATTGCAGGCATACCAAACGCTGACGCATCCGTGACATAGAGCCGGATGAGCACAGTGGGACAAAGCGATTAAGACCGCCCTAAACGACCAGTCGTTTAAGCACGTCTCCGATGACTACTCTGTGGTGTCGTCGTCCTCGGGGAGTTGGGGGAACACGGCGTTTTTGGGCATGGAAACCTTGGTGAGCGAGGTGAGCTTTTTGCTCAATGCCGTGTCCGTCTTAACCAGATCGCTGAGCGTCACGATCTTGTAGCCGTCGGCGACAAGGCCATCGATAATCTGCGGCAGCGCCTCGAGCGTCTGCTCGGCGCACTCATCACTATCGGTGAGCAGCACAATATTGCCCGGCGTCATCGAGTCGAGCACGGTCGATACTTGCTCGTCAGCGCCGTTGAGCAGCCAGTCGCCCGAATCGATATTCCACGAAACCACGGCGGACACCAGGTCCATCGAGTCGATCCAGTTTTGCTCGTCAAACGCGGCGTAGGGGGCACGCAGCAACATCGTCTCGACGCCGGTCGCCGACTTAATTGCTTCGGTGCCCTTTGTGATCTGCTTGCGCACCGTCTCACGATCCTCGCCCTTGAGCGAATCATCGCTGTAGCTGTTGGAGCCGACCTCGCACCCGGCATCGACAATCGCTTTGGCAGTAGCGGGCGAGGCCTCGGCCGCATCGCCCGAAAGGAAGAACGTCGCCGTGACGCCCTTTTCCTTGAGCACCTGCAAGATCTGCTTGGTAGCGCCGCTCGGACCCTCGTCAAATGTCAGGGCCACGTACTTTTCGTTGCCCTTGGGTGCTACGCTTGCGCACTCGACCACGCAGTCGGTGGCGGGCACGACCTCGCCGCGGTCCTGCGTCTTGCCCGACTGCTCGCCGACCCATACCTCGGAGCGACCCTGAACGCCCCAGGTTTTGACATACTCAATGGCACCCGTGCCCTCGACCTTAAGCTTTGGCTCGATAGTCGTGGCCTGGACCTCGTGCTTTTCGTACACGTTGCGGCCGTCCTTGACCGTCACCTTCTCGCCACCTGCAAGCTCGCGACTATCCCATTTGCCTTGCTTCACGCGCTTGCCGTCGACCTTCACCGACAGCTTTTCGCCGCCATGGCGCTTAAGCACGCTGTCGTCGACGGCCAGCAGATCGCCGGCGTCGTACGTTTCGGTCAGGCTTTGATCGTCGATAAGATTCTGCAACGTAGAGCCCACGCGCACCGCGGTCTTTTGCCCGTTGAGCTCCACGTCCACGCTGCGGTTGACGTAGCCCACGACGGCAGCGATAAACAGCACGAGCGCGCAACCCACGGCGATGAGCGCATAGGGCAGACGGGACGGTCGACGCGGCGAGCGACCGTTGCCGATGCGCGCGCTGCGATCGCTAAACCCACGGCTATGGTTGAGGTACATCGCGCCGGGCCTACGGCGACGTCGACGCTGACCGCTGGGCAGCTGCCCCAGGTCGCGGCGCGCCGTCGGACGCGCACCCGAGTGCCCGTTTAAGTTAGATCCGTTTTGGCGCATGTGCCCTCCCCCATAAACACAGCGAGCCGGAGCAACATGTCTCCGGCTCGCCTCCCATCATTTGGTACGTCGCTATTTGCTAGCTTTTGACGAGCCCCCGCTCGCCTTTTGATATTCGTCCTTAAAGGCCTTGAACATACCGCGCGTCTTGCCGAGCTGCTTGCCCAGTGCGCGGCTGCCCTTGTCCACGGCGACCGATCCCTTGTCATCGAGCACCTTGGCGCCCTTCTTGACCTTATCGCCCACCACGACACTGGCCTCGGCAGCCTTAGCGGCCGCGCCGCCCGAATACCCGAGCGCCTTGACCTCGTCCGAGACAATCATCGCGCCGTTCTCGTAGCCGCGCAGCATCGTCGGCGGCACCTGCGTGTCGCCCACCAGCACGCTCGAAGCGGCACCGGCGGTCACGTAGAACGTCTGCACAATACCCGAGCGCGGCTTGAACTCAACGTCCGAGCAGTAGCCCACGACATCGCCCGATTCCGTGCGCACGTCCATGCCAACCCAGATGATGCAATCGTCCAGGTTGATATCGAGGCGCTTGGCCGCGGCGGCATCGTAGGTGCCCTTGACGTCGTCGACCGCGACAGCACCCTCATAGACGCCGATGGCATCGAGCGCCACAAATCGGTCGGGGCGCTCGATCATACCCGCGATATCGGACTGGCGGACCATAAAGCCCACCACGCGCGTGCCGCCCGGGGTAAAGACGGGAAAGTGAATCTTGCCGAGCTTTTTAGGGCTGCGCGGCGTGCCGTCCTTTTTGGTGCGCTTGTCTTCGGCAGGCTTACGATAAACCTTGACGCCGACAAAATCCCCTGCGCGCATTATGCCTCGGTCGAGGACTCCGTGGCCTCGGTGCCGGCCTCGGTGACGTTCTCGACCACGACGTCGGCAGCGGGCGTCACGTTGCCACCCGAGATGGCGTCGTTGAGTTGCTCGCGAAGCTGGTCCATGCGCTCGCGGGCCAGGTCGACCTTGGCACGCAGGTCATCGGTCTTGGCGTCGACCATCGGACCAAAGTCGTTGACCGCGGCACGAGCCTCCTCGGCACTGTGCTCGTAGGTGTCACGCATGTTGTCCCAGGCGTCGTTGGCGATATCGGCGGCCATGGCGCGGGTCTCGGCACCCGAGCGCGGGGCCAGAGCAACGCCGATGATAGCGCCGGCGGCAGCACCAAAGAGCGCACCGGAAACAAAGCTGAAAGTCTTTCCCATGATCATTCCTCTCCTGCGGGCACCTCGATGCCCACCGTTTGAATGCTGTCCATTATACCCGCAGCGCAACACTTGCCGTCGCGCTCATCTGCGTACGGTAAAAGCGCAGGTACATGATGGTGATAAGCGAGTGAGTCTACTCCTGCGGCATAGCAGGCATGGCGACCGTGGCGGCCGGATTCTCGCCGGCGCCATCGACGAGCGGCAGGTTGCCCTCGTGCGCCGAGCCGGACGGGGCCGTTGCCGCACCGCCAAAGACGGCCGCGGGGGCCTCGTGGTTCTCGGCGACCACACCCTCGGTATCGATTGGCATCTGCGGCTCGTCGTCAAAGCTCGGGACGCCTTGGGGCTCCGCAGGCTCGGGCTCAGCAGGCGCCTCGGCAACAGGTTCAGTGTCGGCATCGGCAGGAGCGTCGCCCTCGGGCGCATCCTCGGCCACGTCCTCGCCGTTCGCAGCGGCAACGGCCTCGTGCGGGTCCTTGCCCTCGGCCTCGGCACGCATGCCCAGCACCAGGTTGCGCAGGCCCGCGACCGTGCCTTCCACGTCGGGGGCCGGCTGATCGGCATGCAGGTACGCCCAGTCCATCATAAAGGTCGCCGACGACAGCGTGCCGATGGCCAACGCATCGTCGGGACACGAAAGCTCGACCTCAAAGACACGCTCGTCATGCTCGCTCACGCGGGTGCGACCGCACGAGATGCTGCCGGCAAGACCGGTCTCGTTCATGAGCTCGACCGTCACGTGCTCCAGCAGGTGGCAAAGCTCGGTCTGACCCATGCAGTCCTGGAACTCGCGGCCCGAATCGCCCAGGCACAGATGCTTGGCAATCGCGGGCACCAGGTAGTACACGCGCGCCGTGGCCTCGATATCCTCCGAGGTCATGAGCGGCATGCCGGGGTTCACCAGCACGTGCGCGCAAATCTTGTCCTCGCCGACGGTGACCTTAAGGATGTTGAACAGGCCTGCCATAACTCTCCCCTACTCTTCCTTGCCCTACTCGTCGCCATCGTGCGGATCCGCAGAGCCCGCACCCGACGCCGCCGGCTTCTCTGCCGAGGACTCGGAATCCTTCTTATCGGTTTCGGCCGGAGCGATCACGCGAATGAGCGAGATGCGCTGGCCACGCATCGACTGTACCTTGAACTTGTACCCCGCGACCTCAAACACCTCTCCGATGTCGGGCACCGAGTCGCAAAGCTCCAAAATCCAGCCGGCGATGGTCTCATAATCATCGCTTTCCTCGAGCGGCCAACCAAGCTCAATCGCGTCATCGCACGAAAAACGCCCATCGACAAGCCACTCACGGCGCGAAAGGCGCGTGAGGTACTTGTTGTCGGGATCGAACTCGTCCTCGATCTCGCCGACAATCTCCTCGACGATATCTTCGATGGTGATGATGCCGGCCGTGCCGCCGTACTCGTCCACGACGACCACGATCTGGTCGTGCGAGGTCTGCATCTCGGACAGCAACGGCAGGATGTCCTTGGTGTCGGGCACAAAGGTGGCGTCGCGCAGATAATCGGCGATGGGCTGGTCGCCCTTGCCGTCGAGCGCGGGCTGGATCAGGTCCTTGATGTGCGCGATGCCCGCGACGTTGTCGGGGTCCTCGTGATAGACGGGGATGCGGCTGAAGCCGGTCTGGCGCATGGTGGACAGCACGTCGGCGACCGTCTCGTCGTCCTCGCACATGGTGGTGTCCACGCGCGGCACCATGACCTCGCGAGCCACGGTGTCGCCCAGGTCGAAGATCTCGTGGATCATGCGCTTTTCCTCGTCGAGCAGGTCGTCCTGCTCCGAGACCATGTACTTGATCTCTTCCTCCGAGACGTTCTGGCGATCATCGGCGCTCTTGATGCGCAGGATGCGGGCCAGGCCATCGGAGCAGGCACCGGTCAGCCACACGAGCGGGCGGGCGATCTTTTGGAACACGGAAAGCGGCCCCACGACCTGCTTGGATACGCCCTCGGCGTTAGCGAGGCCGATGCGTTTGGGCACGAGCTCGCCGATCACGATGGACACAAAGGCGACGGCGACGGTGATGATGACCGGCGCCAGGCCGCGCGCGATGGCGGAAAGCGGCGCGATGCCAAAGCTCATGAGCCATGTGGCAAGCGGGTCGGACAGGCTCGTCGAGGCAACGGCGGATGAGGCGAAGCCCACGAGCGTGATGGCGACCTGGATGGTGGCCAACAGCTGATCGGAGTCGGCAGCGAGCTGGACGGCGCGCTCGGCGCGCTTATCGCCCTCCTCGGCATCGTGCTCCAACACGGCGCGCTTAGCCGTGGTGAGAGCCATCTCGGACATGGAGAAGTAGCCGTTGATAAGCGTCAGGACGAGCGTGGTAATAAGAGAGATGGTTATGTCCATCGGGAGTTTCTCGAACCTCCAAGATTCGGGACGTTAGGTAGCAGGCGTAGGCGACGGATAGGGCAGTTGCGCCCGGCGGCCGCCTGGATGGGTCCGCGGGCACAGGCGCGATCGCTAGATTACGAAGAGGATCACTGCCATGAACTGGAAGATGCTGCCGGCAAGCACCCACAAGTGGAAAACACTGTGCAGATAGCGCACGTTTTTGGCGATATAGAACGGCACGCCCACGGTATAACACACGCCGCCGACGGCGAGCAGGGCAAGCGCGACGGGGTTCAGCAGCGCCACAAGCGCGGGCAGCTTAAAGACGACAAGCCAGCCCATCAGCAGGTAGACCAAGCCGCTTACCCAGTGTGGCTGACGCTCGCGCAAAAAGCACTCGAGTGCTATGCCGATGATGGCGATGGCCCACACGGCAAAGAACAGTATGGCCCCGCCGTCGTTCGCCAGCGTGATAAGGCAAAACGGCGTATAGCTGCCGGCTATGAGCAGGTAGATGCAGCTGTGGTCGATGATGCGAAACACGCGCTTGGCACCCGCGGGCTGAATCGCGTGGTAAAGCGTGGAGGCCAAGTATTCGAGGATGATACTGACGCCATAGACGATCGCCGCAGCCATGTGGGCCGGGCCTCCGCCGCGCAGGGCAGCGAATACGATCAGAAGCACGAGGCCTGCAATACCCAGCAGGCATCCGACACCATGGGTGACGGAGTTCATAATCTCCTCGCCCACCGTGTACTGCGGAACGGCCGCGGCCTTAGGTCGCGGCTTGGAACTGTCGCTCGAATCGGACATGCCGGTTACATCCTCCAACGTAAATGGTTCTCAACACTATATCAAAGCGTCTGGATACGTGCGAAATTTGCACCTTACGTGACCCTTTGTTTACCCATTCTTTGCTTGTTGACGCATCAACGGCGAACGTCCATAATGCGCTTGTTTTAAATGTTGATGTATTAACATCTTAGAGGAGAGCGACTAATGGCTCAAAAAACACGCCCCCACCGAGGGCTCAAGATCGGTCTGGCCGTTGCCACGGTGTTCATTGCCGCGGTGCTCGGATTTGCCGGCAACTTTTTGTTTGACTTTGCCCTGAACCCGCGTGCTCCGTACACCATGAAGATGATGCAGGACGGCAAGGACACCGAAAAAGGCGAGCAGATGGACGCCGAGGAGAGCGATGCGCGGGCGTGGTTTAAGGAAAACCGCGAGAGCAGCAGCCTCACCGCGGACGACGGGACCGAGCTTGCCGCCTGGTATTTTGCTGCGTCGGAGAGCACGCACGACTACGCCATCTGCCTGCATGGATATACCAACGAGCCCATCGGTATGGCCCGATACGTCAAGCGATTCCACGACCGCGGCATGAACGTACTCGCACCCGCCGCCCGCGCCCACGAGCGCTCCGGCGGCGACTATATCGGCATGGGCTGGCCCGAGCGCCTCGATGTCGTCGCATGGATCGAGCGAATCGTTCAGGCTGACCCCAAGGCGCGCATCCTGGTCTTTGGCGAGTCGATGGGTGCGGCGACCGCCATGAACGTCGCGGGGGAATCTCTGCCCGCAAACGTGAAATGCATTATCGAAGACTGCGGTTATACGAGTGTTTGGGACGAGTTTTCTCTGCAGCTCAAGGATGTGTTCGGCCTGCCCAGCTTTCCCTTGCTCGATGTAGCAAACTTGGTGTGCAACGTGCGTGCGGGCTACGACTTTCATAAGGCGAGCAGTGTGGAGCAACTCAAACACGCGACGGTTCCCATGCTTTTTATCCACGGCGACCAGGACACCTTTGTACCGTACAGCATGCTCGACCAAAACTACGACGCGTGCGCCAGCAAGGTCAAGCAAAAGCTCACCATTCATGGCGCCACCCACGCCAAGAGTGCGCAAGTTGACCCCGAGCTCTACTGGAACACGGTCGACGACTTCCTCGACAAGAATTTTTAGGCAAATAGTACGGTTTACTGGTCTATCTGACCCCCTAGCACTTCCAAAAAGCCGCCCGTGGGCACTGTGCTCACGGGCGGCTTTTGCTAACGTTGCGCTACAAAAGCGCTTGATATGTCCAATAGACAGGTGTTACTTGACCTCGATAAGCTCGTACTTGCTCGTGCCCAGGCCGATCTTCTCGGCGTGCGCGATGCACACGCGCCAGTCGGTGTCGGGATGCGTGATGCAGAAGGGGTCCTTGGCCTGCTCGCCCTCCAGATGCTCGTGGTTGTGCTCCATCTTGGCCGCGCTATCGGTGAGCTCGGTGTTGGGCAGCGGCTCGGATGCCATGACAGCATCGGCGCAGGCCTGGTCGATGGCGACCGGGTCGAAGCTCGCGAACATGCCGATATCGTTGACGATAGGCGTGTCGTTTTCGGGATGGCAATCGCAGTTGGGGCTGATATCCATGGCAAGCGAGATATGGAAGCTCGGGCGGCCGTCGACAACGGCCTTGGTGTACTCAGCGATTTTACAGTTGAGCACGTCGGCCGCGGCGTCATAGCCGGGCTTGATGCAATCCTGGTTGCATGCCGCAATGCAGCGTCCGCAGCCCACGCAGCGATCGTGGTCGATGGTGGCCACGTGCACCGTGCGAGTAGCGCCGCTGGCAAGCTCGCGCTCGCGGGTGTCGTTGAACGAGACAGCGTCGTGCGCGCAGATCTTTTCGCAGGCACGGCAGCCAACGCAGTGCTCGGTCGAGACGTTCGGCTTGCCGGCGGCATGCTGCTCCATCTTGCCGGCACGGCTGCCGCCTCCCATGCCCAGGTTCTTCATGGCGCCGCCAAAACCGGCCTGCTCATGACCCTTAAAGTGGGTGAGGCTGATCACGATATCGGCATCCATGAGCGCCTGACCGATCTTGGCCTCGTGCACGTACTCGCCGCCCTCGACCGGAACGAGTGCCTCGTCGGTGCCCTTGAGGCCGTCGGCAATGATGATCTGGCAACCCGTGGCATACGGGGTAAAGCCGTTCTGGTAGGCGGTATCGATGTGCTCGAGCGCGTTTTTGCGGCTACCGACATAGAGCGTATTGCAGTCGGTGAGGAAGGGCTTGCCGCCCAGCTCCTTCACGACATCCGCGACGGCGCGGGCGTAGTTGGGGCGCAAAAAGCTCAGGTTGCCCAACTCGCCAAAGTGAATCTTGATGGCGACGAACTTGTTCTCAAAGTCGATCTGCTCGATACCGGCGTGACGGATGAGGCGCTTGAGCTTGTCAAGCTGGCTCTCGCGAGCATGCGTGCGCAGGTTGGTGAAGTACACCTTAGCGGGTGCTGCGGGTGCAGTTGCGGTCATAGATATATCCCCTCTGTCTATATGGCGTTACAGACATAGAGGATGGTACCAGTTAAAGCAGAGTTAAAGTCAAGTACGGCACCTAGTCATTGGGGACGTTCTTAAATGAGTAGTCGCAAGGGACACTCTTTCGCCACCAGGCAGTTGGGGACAGTCCCCAAGTGCCGGCAGGAAAGGAACGTCCCCGAAGGCCGGCATATAGGGACAGTCCTTGCCAACCCGACCGGCAGACCGGCGAATCATCGGCATCTGGTAAGAGGGACGCGCCGTCACGCTTGTGGCGGCGCGCCTTGGTTTGGCGGCGCGTTCTGGCGTGGCCACAATCTGGTTTGATGGCGCGCCCTGGTGTGGCGGCGTTGACGGCGTGCCCTGGCGTGACGGAGCGTCCTGGCGTGGACCGCTAGCCCTTTCGCGCGACCAGATGCGCGCGGAATCCCTTCTGTGCCTCGAGCTTGAGCGGGGTAAGCCCGGATTCCTCGACGAGCGCGCGTAACTCGGACAGCTTGAGGATGCGCACGTCGCCATGGCCCAAGAGGCGTGCCAGCGGTAGCTCGATGTTGTTCATGAGCCAGACCGCGACATCGTTCGAGGTGTAGTCGCGAAGGACCAGTCGCCCGCCGGGCCGAAGGACGCGCGCCACCTCGGCGAAAAACCTCTCCGGATGCGGGTAGTGGTGGAAGCTGTTGGAGCAGAGCACGGCGTCGAAGCTCTGGGGCTCGAAGGGCAGTGCCTCCGCGTCTCCGACGACAAAGCTGACGTTATCGAGCCGCTTTGCCCGGGCGACGTCGATCATCCCGGGTGTGAGGTCGAGTCCAGTCAAGTGCTTGCTGGGGTACCGGGCGTGGAGCAGTTCTAGGACGGCTCCGGTTCCACAGCCCACGTCGAGCGCGTCCTCGAACGGTTCGAGCTCAAGCTCCTCGAGCATTTGCGGATAGTCGTCCTTGCACATCTCGTAAATGCCGGCATGGCCGGATTCGTAGACCTTTGCCGCCTCGGTGAACTCCTTGATGGAGAGCTGCTTGAGCTCCTCTGCCGATCTTGCCATGGGTCTCCTTCTGTTCGGGGAAGTCTGACGTTGCGCGCGTTTGCCCACGTCGGGCCTGGCGGGCAAATAACGCGGGGGCACCCTTCCTTCGGTTCGTGCCCCCGCGTGCGGGCGGTTCTCTATTCCTGGACCTTCAGCGCCTCGGAGAGGCTCACGCGCTTGATGGAGCGCGTGTGCAGCAGCGCCACGACCAGGTAGGCCACAAAGCCAATGCCGACGCATGCAGCCATGGACCAAGCGGGCACGTAGATCTCGATATTGCCGTTGTAGGCGAGCAGCATCGAGCGGAAGATGGCCGTGAGCGAGCCAATAATGACCGGCAGGCTCAGCACGAGCGACGCCGCCACGCACAGCGTGATCGAGCGGATGTACAGATGCGAGATCTCGCTATCGCGATAGCCAAAGACTTTCATGTAGCTGATCGAACGGGCGCTGTGGTCGATCACCGCCTTGGTCAGCAGGTACATAAACAGCAGGAAGATAAACACCGCGAGCCCGATCATCATTCCGATCATTTTGCTCATCATGCCGATGAACTGGTCGCCCACGGCCCGCATGTCGTCGGGCGTGGTGTCGCCGGCAAAGTAACGAGCATCGAAGTCGAGCTTCTCGTCGCTCACATAGCCGTTAAAGTAGGCGGCGTCGTTGCTGAACAGCTCGTTAAAGTCGTCGATACTCATATAGATATTCATGTCCGACTTGGAGCCCCAGGCACAGTCCTTGCCCGCGTACTCAAGGGAATAATGCTCCCCCTCGTACTTGTCGATGAGCGTGACCTTCTGACCCTCGCTCCAGCCAAACTTATCGAGCAGACCGCCACCAAAGACGACACGGCCGTCGCCGACGTTGAGGTCTTTCCAATAGCGCGAATCGGATGAAATGCCATAAACGGAAATCGTCTCCTCGCCATTTCCGTCGCCGCGATCGTATTGCAGCTGGTAGACGGCGTATTTCTCGGCCTGCGCGATTGCGCCTGCACCGTTGTCGATCGTGTTGACCGGGTGAATGTCGTCGTTGTCGGTGTCGATCTTAGAGGCCTTGTCGATCAGGTCGATAGCCTCGTCGCGGTCGCAGCCGAGGGCATCGGCAAGATCATCGAGGCGCGCATAAAGCGCATCCTTCTTGTCCTGGACCTTGGCGAGCGCGTCCTGCGCCGCGGCCAGGCTCTCGGCAGACGGAGCGCTGGTCGCGGCATCGGCTGCCGCCTGCGCCGCATCGGCCGCGTCGTCAAGCTCGTCATCGGCATCCTGGGCGGCAGAAAGCAGTGCGCCGTCAACCGACTGCAAGCGCTCGAGTGCCGACCACTGCTCGCGCTCCTCGGCAGTGCCCTCGAGCTCCAGCGGCGCCTTGAGCGTGTACTGGTGCTCGGCGACCAGGCTTGTCTCGAGGTTGTCCGCATAGTGCGTCATCGTGGGCAGAATCGCCAGGCCAAAGAGCAGTAGCAGCGAGGCAAACGCGATGCCCACGAAGAGCGTGGCGAAGTTGCCCAGATTGCGCAGGAAGATACGCAGGCGAAAGCGGGAAACAAAACCCATGCGCTCCGGCAGCTGCAGGCCGCGCTTGGTGCCCGATTTGCCACTCGCCTCGTGACGAAGGAACTGCAACGGCGTCTTGCCCATCTTGCGAAGCAGACCCACCAGCGTGATGAGGATAAGCGCGGCGGCGGGAACCACGGCGCACTTCACAAAGATCTCCCAGCTCCAGTACACCTGGAAGGGCGGCAGACTGTACGATCCGTAATAGAGGCTGCGCATGGGCTCGGTAAAGAACACAACGCCGAGCGCAGTGCCCAAAAGCGCCGCGACCACGCCCACGATAGCGGGAAGCGCAAGGTAGTGCAGCACGATCTCGCGTCGACGATAGCCGCTGGCGAGCAGCGTGCCGATGATGGCGCTCTCCTCCTCGATGGTGGCGTCGGTAAGGACCACAAAGACGAACGCCATGATCACGATGATGATGTCAAGCAGCGTCATCCACATCATAGAGTCGCCGTCCACGTCATCGCGCGCATAGCCAATGCCCTGATTGGAATCGGCGTCGATCAGATCGTCCACGCGCGCATCGGCGTCGGTCAGTGCCTCGACCATATCTTGCTCGGCGTCGATGCGATCCGCGGTGGGGAGGTCGCGGTCGGCAAAGGTGAAGGAGTAGGTGTAGGCAGGCGCACCGCCGGCGTCCTCGAGCGCGGCAAAGCCGGCGTCGGTGACCTCGGCCACGCCATAGGTGATGGTGTTCACCGTAAAGTCCGAATTGTTGAGGAACAGTGCCTGGCTATCGGGCTGGGTCATGATGCCGCAGATGGTGTAGGTGCGGCCCTCAAGCTCGACCTTATCGCCCACGGCGAGGTCGTTGTTGGTGGCGAAGACACGGTCGATGGCCGCATCGTCGTCCGTCTTGGGCTCCTTGCCCTCACAGTAGGACGCGATATCGACCTTGGTGCGGTGCGCATAGGTGCGCAGCGTGCGCTTGGTGCCGTCGTCGCCGGCGGTCTTTTTGATGATGGCATCGACGGAGAAATTCTTGTAGAGCGTGACGCCGCCGACGTCGCCGGCTGCATCCTCGGCTGCCTTGAGCTGGTCTTTGGTGGCCTCGAAGGAGGTGGTCACGCGGCCGTCCTCAATCGTGTACGCATCGCGCATGTCGTCGATAAGGCAACCGATGGAATGCGCCGCGAGCAAAAAGCCCGAGGTAAGGGCGATGCTTCCGCACATAAGCAAAAAGATGCCCAGGTACTTGCCGATATTGCGGCGCAGCTCGCGCGGGAGACGTTTTGCGAGAGGTGTCATGGCGCCGCCTACCAATCGAGTTCGGCGGCCGCGACGGGCGACTCGTTGAGCTCATCCTCGACGATGTGCCCGTCGCGCAGGCGCAGCACCCGATTGGCCATGCGCGCGATGGCGGCATTGTGGGTGACAATGATGATGGTGCAGCCGTAGGTGCGGTTGACATCCTCCATGAGCTGCAAGATTTCCTTGGACGTCTTATAGTCAAGCGCGCCCGTGGGCTCGTCGCACAGCAGCAGGCCCGGGTTTTTGACGAGCGCACGGCCGATGGCACAGCGCTGCTGCTGGCCGCCCGAGACCTGGCGCGGGAACTTGTTGCGATGCTCGTAAAGGCCCAGCGAACGCAGCAGGTCGTCGACATTGAGCGGGTTTTTGGACAGGTGCGCCGTGACCTCGATGTTTTCCTTGATGGTGAGATCGGGCACCAGGTTGTAGAACTGGAAGACAAAGCCCAGCTCACGGCGGCGATACTCGCCCAGGTCGGTAGGTTTGAGCACCGTGAGGTCGCAGCCGTCCACCATGATGGAGCCGCCGTCGGCATCCTCCAGGCCGCCGATCAGGTTGAGAAAGGTCGACTTGCCCGAGCCCGAGGGCCCCAGCATGACGCAGATCTCGCCGCGGTTGATGGACGCGTCGATGCCATCGAGTACCGTCAGGCGCGCATCACCGTCGCCGTAGTGCTTTTTGAGATCCTTGACCTGGACATAGGCTTCCTGCGTTGCCACGGTATCCCCCATTGTTAGCCTCGTACTACTTTATGAACGTAATAGTAAACCTTGGCGAACTATTTTGGGGCGAGGCCTAGGATTTATTTCAGACTAGGCGCGGGATTTGGCGCGTGAGAGGGCCAGGCCTACGGCGGCAATGGCGGCGGCGAAGAGCACGGTGACGCCCAGGTCGCAGGCGATGTCGCCCAACACGGTGGACGTCAGATCCGAAGCGAGCGCCTTGCCAATCGCGTCGTTCACCCAATACGTCGGCACAAAGTGCGCCACCGTCTGCACGGCCGAGCCCATCAGCGACAGCGGCATCCAAGCGCCGCCCAAAAACGTCATGAGCATGCCGAGCAGGTTGCCCACACCGTTAAGCAGCTCCTCGCGCGCACCCAGGCTCGACAGCGCAAAGCCAACGGCCAGCGGCGTGCACGCCAGGGCAAACGTCGCCGCCAGCGCCAGGCACACGCGACCCACGCCGACCTCGGCAACCGCGCCGGCAAAGCCCACGACGCCCATCATGCTCGACACAAACCAGATGCAGACGGTGAGCACGGCGGCGGCCGCAAACACGGCAAGCGAGCGCTGGCGCTCGGAGACCGGGCCGGCCTCCATGCGGCGCACACGCTCGGGCTCGTTCATGCCCGAGAACACCAGTCCCACCGACACGATGACCGACGAGATGATCGCGTACGCGCCAAAGTTGAAGTACGACTCGAGCGTGGCGGCGGCAGTCGAGTCGACCTTGACCTGCTCGATCTCGACCTCCGCGCGCTTGGCGGCGGCATGCTCGGCGGCCTTGGCGACGCTGCCATTAGAGGCGGCGGGCTCTAGGGCCGCCGCAGCGCCCGCGAGCGAGATCCAGCGCGAGGCCTCGGCAGACGAAAGCGCCGCCGCCATGGTGCCGGCGCCGTAGGTCACATCGAGCTTGGGCAGGGACTCCCCCGCGCGGGCGGCCGCGACCAGGTCGTCCTCAAACCCCTCCGGGATAAAGAACACGCAGTCGGCGCTGCCCTTAGCGCTGTTGCTCTTGGAGAGCGCGTCCGCAAGGTCGTACGTGTCGTCGCCAACGCCCGTGACCAACTCAAAGCGCGAACCCAGATGCCTGGTAAGCGCACGCGAAAGGTCGCTATTGTCGCGGTCGACCACGATCACGTTGGTGTCGTAGGGCTCGTACTCGGTAAGCTGCGACGAGTTCCAGCTCACCGAGGCCGCGATGAATACGCCCATGAGCGAGATGAACACCGTATAGATGAGCAGGTAGAACGGGTGCGCCAGCGCCATGCGAAGCGCGGTCTTAAAGGTGCTCATAGCGGCTCCTTCCAAAGGTCAGCGTGGCGGCGGCAACGAACAACAGCGCCATAAGGACCAGCGCGCCGGCGCGAACGGCAAAGGGACCCAGGTCCTCAAAGAAATACAGGCGGTTGAACATGTCGCAGATGAGCTTGACGGGGTTGAGCCAGCACTCGGCCGGGCAGGCGCGGGCGACGTCGTCGGCAAGCGCCATCGCCGGCTCGCCGTAAAGCCCGGCAAACAGGGCACACGTGGTGGCAAAGCCCGTGAGGATGCCGGACTTGGACGCCTTGCCGCCCTTAACGGGAAGCGTGCCCACAAAGAGCCCCAAGCCCGTGGCGGCGAGCGCGGAAGCGGCGCCGCCCACCAGACACAGCCCCTCGCGCCCGCCAAAGTCGACGCCCACGACCAGGCGCACGTAGCCGATTGCGATCGCCATCGAGGCGAAGGAAACCAGCCACGAGCCGACAAAGATGCCGGCCAGCGACGCCGTCTTGGAAAGGCTGCCCACGCAGCGACGCGCGCCAAGGCCCGACAGATTGGGCTGCAGATCGACGACGCTCAAGGCGGCAAACTCGGCAGACATCATCGCGACCAGGCCAAAGAGCGCGTAATAGTAGATGACCGTGCCATCGGGTGTGGTGCGTGTCAGGCTTACGCGGCGGGTACTGCCCTCGAGCGACAGGGCGCGCGCAACCGCCTCCGGGTCGGCGAGCGCCGCCGGGTTGTCCTGGGCAATCTGGGACATGAGCTCGGCATTTTGTGTATACGAGCTTGCCACCGTCTCCAAAATGCTGCGGTCGGTGAGCACCGACGACGCACGCGAGCTGTCGTAGCTCGACAGCAACGTGAGCTTGGGTGCGCCCGCGTCGTCGACCGTATAGATGCCCGCGACCTCGCCGGCCTTAAGCGCACGGTTCGCATCGGCTGCGTCGTCGCACTCGTGAATCTCGAGCAGCTGACCGTCGCTCTCCTTGGCAAGCGACGTCGCCACGTCCTTAAAGGTCGAGGCGTCCCAGGCCTCGTCCGCTATGACGGCAACCGGCACCGGGTCGATCTTGCCGTCGGAGCTGAGGTTCGCGAACATAAACATGAACATCGTGGAAAGCGCAATGGGAAAGATCGCGCCCCAGACCCACGTGCTCGGCCGGCGCAGCAGCGTCTTGACCGTAGTGATGATGGTGTTGAACATGACTGCCCCCTAGTCGCGCAGCTCGCGGCCGGTGATCTCGAGGAACACGTCGTTGAGGGTCGGCGGCTCGCTCCACACGCGGCCGAGCGCCACGTCGGCGGCGCGCAGCGTGTCGAGGATGTCGACCAAATTGTGCGGGCTCGCTTCGCAGGTGCAGACGAGCTCGCCGCCGGACAGCTCAACCGAAAGCACGTGCTCGAGGGCGCGCAGCCGCTCGACCGTGGCGGTCTCGACGGCGCCGACCTCGACCGTCACGCGCTCGCCCATCTGAATCATGCGCTTGAGCTCGTCGTTGGTGCCCTGCGCCAGCACGCGACCACCGTCCATGATCATGATGCGGCTGCAGATCTGCTCGACTTCCTCCATATAATGGCTGGTATACACCACCGTGGCGCCCTCGTCGCGCAGGCGGCAGATGCCCTCCAGGATGGCATTGCGGCTCTGTGGGTCGACCGCCACCGTGGGCTCGTCAAAGAAGATGAGCTCGGGCTTGTGCGCAATGCCGCAGGCGATGTTGAGGCGACGCGCCAGGCCGCCCGAGAGCTTGCCGGGGCGAAACTTGGTAAAGTCGCCCAGGCCGACAAAGTCAATCGCCTCGTCCACCAGCGCGCGGCGGCGTTTGCGGTCGTTGACGTAGAGACTGCAGAAATAGTCGACGTTCTCGCGCACGGTGAGCTCGTCTAACACCGCCACCTGTTGCGGCACCACGCCGATGCGGCGCTTGAGGTCGTAGCGGGCGGGCGTCATGGGCTCGCCGAACAGCTCGATGGTGCCTTTGTCGTAGGCAAGCAGCTGCAAAATACAGTTGATGGACGTGGTTTTGCCCGAGCCGTTGGGACCCAGCAGGCCAAAGATCTCGCCGGGGGCGATGCTCAGGTTAAAGTGGTCGAGCGCGATAAGATCGTCGTAGCGCTTGACGAGGTTTTCGACGTGGACGATGTCTGTCATGAGGCGGCCCTTCCGTTGATTGCGGCCCGGTACGATTGCATCATCGCAGGAGCGGACGGCGCGCACCAGTGAGCTTTGTCACGAGTGCGAGGCTTGGCCGCGTGGCCTGCCGACGCCCCCGATTTGCCGCGTGGGAGGAATGTCACAGTTGCGCAGGCGGCCCCTCCACCACGCGCGGCTTCGCGTACAATACCCGTATGAACAGGCTTTTCGACAAATCGATCGTGCTGGCGTGCTGTATTGCGGCTGCCATGGGTCTTGCTGTGAACGCTCGCCTGGTCGCGGCGTTTTGCCTTGGCGTTATTGCCACCTCGCTGGCCGAGGTCGCACAGGAGGAACGCACGCGACGCGCAAGCGAGGCCGCGAGCTACGCTTACATCATCGCGGCCGTCTTCGTGCCGCCGTTTGTGCCGTTTGCGTCTCTCGCCCTCTATGACATCGCGCGACGCGTGCGCCGTGAGCACGCCTGGGTCGCGCTGGGCATTGGCGCCACCTTTGTCTTTGCGCTCGTCGCAGACCTTCGCACCGACGCGCTCACCGCCCGAACGCTCCTGCTGACCGCCATCCTTTCGGTTGCCGCCACCTTGCTGTCGCTACGTACCGCCCAGTTGGAGCGCGAGCAGCAGCGCATGCGCCGTACCCGCGACGAGCTGCAGGAACGTGCTCTGGCGCTCGAAGCGCGCAACCGCGATCTTGCCGACCGCCAGGACTACGAAGTCGAACTCGCGACGCTCGCCGAACGTGCCCGCATCGCGCGCGAGATCCACGACAATGTGGGCCACCAGCTCACGCGCGCCTCGCTGCAAGCCGAAGCACTGCGCGTGGTCCACGCCGACGAGCCCGGCGTCGCCGCCGATTTCGCCGACGTTAAACGCACGGTTGACGAGGCGCTCCAACTCGTGCGTGCCAGCGTTCACGCGCTCAACGACAATGCGACTAACCTCTCCGTGCAGCTCGAGCGCATCGTTGAAGGCGCACGTTCGGACAGCGGTCCGCAGATTGAGCTTGAGGTTTTGGCCGAGCATGCACCCGCCAACGTCGCCAACTGCTTTGCGGCGGTGCTGCGCGAGGCGCTTTCCAACGCCATGCGCCACGCCCATGCCAAAACCATTACCGTGCGGTGCATGGAGCATCCGTCGTTTTACCAGCTCGTCGTTACCGACGATGGAACGGGCGGGGTTCGGACAGGCGCCCGCAGCGCCACAGGGGGTATGGGGCTCGCCTCTATGCGCGAGCGTGTCGAGGCGCTTGGCGGCACTTTCACTGCCGGCTCGCGAGTCGGCGCCTCCGGATGGCGCGTGTTTGCCACCATTCCCAAGCAGCAAGGAGATGAGGGCCGATGAGGCTCATCGTTGTCGACGACGACCGTCTGGTGGTCGATTCACTCAAGATTATCCTGGGCGCTCAGCCGCAGATAGAGGTGGTGGGCACCGGTGCCGACGGCGACGACGCGGTGGCGCTCTACGCCGAGCACGCACCCGATATCGCGCTGCTCGACATTCAGATGCCAGGGCGCGACGGCCTTTCGGCGGCGCGCGAAATCCTTGAGCACGACCCCGCAGCACGCGTGGTGTTTCTGACGACATTCTCAGATGACGAGTACATTGTGTCGGCGCTCAAGCTAGGCGCCCGTGGCTATCTGATCAAGACCGATGTCGCCGCCATTCCTCCAGCATTGGCGCAGGTCATGGATGGTAAACGCGTGCTCGAGGGCAAGGCGATCGAGGATGTCGACTTTGACGGGATGGGCGACAAGACGGACACGCCCCGCCGGCCCGCGGCCTTTGTCAGCCTGACCGACCGCGAGTTCGAAGTCGCCGAGCTCATCGCCCGCGGCCTCGATAACAAGGAGATTGCTGCCACCGCCTATATGGGCGAAGGCACGGTACGCAACCACATCAGCTCGATCCTTGCCAAAATGGGCCTGCGCAACCGCACCCAAATCGCCATCGCCTATCTGCGAGGGTAATTACCCAACGGCCGACCGCCCCGGCATAGCAAAATGGCTGCTACCGATTTAATGCCATTTCAAAACTATACCGGTTTACTACGATGAATCGCCCGCCTTCGACCACGGTAAATTGCGCACTTACAAAACCGACGCTCCTATAAGTTGTCAAGAGGCAGTTTGCGGGAGCGTTCTCTCCAATTCGCACAGGAGCTCGTAATACCTCCTCTCCAGTTTCGTCGACCGCCGTTTCCCCCGTTCC
>CABURV010000003.1 GCA_902494035.1 uncultured Collinsella sp. | reverse complement strand
GTCAGGTTGCTGCGGATGGTGCCGCTCACGAGCGACGCGCGCTGTGGAACAGTCGCGACCACATGGCGCAGCTGATCGAGCGGCCAGGCGCGCACATCGGCACCCATTACGCTCACGCTGCCGGCGCCTGTGTCGTACAGGCGCGGGATAAGCGAGACGAGCGTCGACTTACCGCTACCCGTGCCGCCGATAATACCGAGCGTTTTGCCCAGCGGCAGCTCCAGAGTCACGTCATTGACGGCGTTGGCGGCGCCCACGCCAAAGGAGAAGCTCGCATGGCTCAGGCTCAGCGCGGGGACTGGAGCAGCGCCACCCGCCAGTTCGCTCGGCTCGGGCAGCGCAACCGGCCGGTTGCCCTCGTCGGTAATGCTCGGCACGCAATTGAGCACCTCGTTGAAACGCGACGCACTGGCGCTCGCCTTGGTAAAGACCACGACCAGGTTGGCGACATACACGATGGAGGTCAGGGTCTGCGTCATGTAGTTGACAAACGCCATGACCTGGCCCTGCGTGAGCTCGCCCACGTTGACCTGGACGCCACCCACCCACAGGATGGCGCACACGCCCAGGTTCATCACCAAAAACGTGACGGGGTTGAGAATCGACGAGAGCTTGCCCACCGCGATTGCGACCCGCGCCTGGTCATCGGCGGCTTGGGCAAAGCGCTCGCGCTCGTGGTCCTCGCGCACAAACGCCCGGACCACGCGGGCGCCCGAAAGTCCCTCGCGGCAGATAAGCGCGATGCGATCGAGCTTTGCCTGCAGCTGTTTGTAGTACGGGACGCAGCGCGCCATGACAAACCAAAACACCAGGCCGATGGCGGGCGTGCAAATCAAAAAGATCATGCCGAGCTTAAGGTCGATGGCAAGGGCCGCGACCATGGAGCCCACCGCCAGGAAAGGCCAGCGGATGAGCATACGCACGCCCAGCGCCACGGCAAGCTGCACCTGGTTGACGTCGTTGGTAATGCGCGTGATGAGCGACGGCGTGCCAAAGCGATCGAGCTCAGCATAGCTCAGCTTGTTGATGTGCTGGTAGAGAGCGCCGCGAATGTCGGTGCCCATGCCCTGCGAGGTGAGCGCCGCCATCTTTTGGCAGACGAGCGTAGACGAGATACCGATCACAGCCATGGCGGCGAGCACCATGCCGTAGTGGACGACGGCACTCACGTCGTGCGCACCGATACCTTTATCGATCATCTGGGCAATCACCAGCGGCGTAAGCAGGTCGAAGATCACTTCGATCAGCTTGCACGCAGGGCCAATCACCATATACCGGCGATACTTACCACCAAAACGCCTGAGCAGCTCAATCATAAAAAGGCGCTCCCTATCATCATCTCTCTTCAATCTGATCCATGATAGTACGGAGAACCCTGGAGATGCGTAAGCAACTCGTTACAGAAGAATCTTGGATAGCGGTAAAAACGCGCAAAAAAGAAAGCCCGTGCGCTCGATGGATTCGGATGCCCGACAGAGGCTCCTTATGGCTGCTTCCTTCCGGACCTGACCAGATTCGGAACATGTCGTCATCCGAACCCATCGAACGCGCTAGGCGCTCGATATATATTACCCGCTCCCGCCCTCCACGGCAAGGCGGCTAATTTAGGACGGGGCTTTTTGACTACTTGGGCAATCAGATCGACAAGCAGTCAAATAAGCCCCATCCAAATTAGACTGGTCTGACGCCGTGCCACGAAAAGGGCCTATCTACTACGTTTAGACCGCAGGGGTCAACCATAGCCGGCTTTTTCGAAAATCGGCAAGCTTTCTACCTGCGGTTTTAATTTCGCAAAATTCGGGATGATCGAGGGTACTCGGTTAAACGTAGTAGATGGCCGCATTTCGTGGCGGACGGTCCGACCCAAGGCACAAGGCGGCCAGCCTCGGATAGCCATTCTCGAAGTTGCGGTGGAATAGTTCCTGTTTTTGCTATCTGAGCCGCCAAACAGGAACTATTTCACCGCAACTTATCGAGGGGATGGATTTTAGATTCTGCCAAGGTCGTAGGCTTGGACGGCTGCTTCACCGGCGCAGATGAGGTTGGTTGTGGCTTCCTGGGGATCGAGCGCCAGCTCAAGGCCCATGGGCTTGCGGCAGACCGGCAGCACCAGGTCGATGCCCCGCTCGTACACCGCGTCCAGGTTGTCGGCACGACCGCCCACGACGGCAACAACCGGCTTGCCATAGCGCTTGGCACGGCGGGCCACGCCCACCGGCGCCTTGCCGGCAGCGGATTGCTCGTCCATATTGCCCTCGCCCGTTATGACCAGGTCGACATCGCGCGCGTGCTCGTCAAACCCAATCAGATCAAGCACCGTCTCCACACCCGAGCGTAGCTCCGCACCGAGCGCTAGCAGCGCAGCGCCCAGACCGCCAGCGGCACCGGCGCCGGGCACGCCGAGCACCGAGCCAAACGTCCGCGCGCCCTCGGGCACGCGCAGTAACCCCTGGGCCCGTGCCTCGGCAATCGCCGTATCGAGCAGGCGACCGTAACCGACCATCCAGCCGTCGTGCCTGCCCAGCGCTTCGACATCGTCTGTCATCAGGCCCTTTTGCCCGCCAAACACCGCCAGTGCCCCGCGACGCCCCACGAGCGGATTCTCGACATCCGAAAGCACAACGATACGAGCGCCATCCAAAGCCTGCAGCGCTGGCGCCAAATCAACGCTCGCCACCTGCTCAAGGCCAGCAAGACCGGGAGCGATATTGCAGCCACACTCATCGACCAGGCGGGCGCCCAGCGCCTGCAGCATACCAGCGCCACCGTCGTTGGTGGCACTGCCGCCCAGACCAATATAGAGTGTCTTTGCGCCCGTGTGAACCGCGCGAAGCATGAGCTCGCCCACGCCATAGGTTGTGGCCGCCAACGCCGCCGACTCCGTGCAAGGCGAGTACCCGATGCCCGCGGCTTCGGCCATCTCAATGACAGCCGACTCATGCTCGCCGTCCACCAGCATCCGAGCAGCCACGCGCTTGCCCAAGGGACCTGCCACCTCGCAGGTCACAATCTCACCGCCGCACGCGGCAACGGCATCGAGCGTTCCCTCGCCGCCATCCGCCAGCGGCAGCGCGCTTACCTGGGCATCGGGCCACACGCGGCGCACGCCCCCGGCAACTGCCGACTCTGCCTGCAAGCTCGACACGCTGCCTTTAAAGGAGTCGATCGCCAGCAGCACACGGCGGGGCCGCCGCTGCACGGAACCAAAGTCGACCGTCTCGTCGGCAAGATCCCCAACACCCGCGAGCGCCTCGGCATGAGCGGCGTGCGCCTCAAGGTTCAGACCGCAGCCGATGCCGTCGACACCGCGCAAACCGGCAAAATAACCACTCAGCACCGCGCGGCACTCGTCTGCCAGCACGCCAGCCGTCACATTAAACCGATGATTCAGGCGCGAATCGGCATTGAGGTCGTATAGCGACCCCAGAGCGCCCGCCTTAGCATCGGCCGCGCCGTACACGCAGCGCCCCACGCGCGCGTTAACCATAAGCCCCGCGCACATGCAGCAGGGCTCGAGCGTCACGTAGACCGTACAATCGAAAAGGCGCCAGCGTCCAAGCGACTGCGCGGCGGCGCATAGGGCCGCAAACTCGGCATGCGCCGAAGGGTTTTGGTCGAGCTCGCGGCGATTATGCGCCCGCGCGACGATCTCTCCCGCACGCACCACTACGGCACCGATCGGCACCTCGCCCACCACCGCGGCGGCATGCGCCTCCGCCAGCGCCTCGCGCATGAACTTCTCGTCGATTCCGGTGCTCGTCATCGTTCGCCTCCCCTGTTGCAAATCCAAAACGATGCTATCATTACGACTCACGGAGAGATGGCAGAGCGGTTGAATGCGGCGGTCTTGAAAACCGTTGAGCGCGAGAGCGTTCCGGGGGTTCGAATCCCCCTCTCTCCGCCACTCTTAGTGATTCACCGGCGTCATGGTCCGCTCGAACAGCGCATCGACCACGTCGGCGATTTCGGATCGGCGCTCTAATACGTGGCCCGATTCCCACCACATGGTAAAGAGCCGAATAATGCCGCCGGCGACAAACTCAGACGTCGTCTCGAGCGATACGGGCGCGAGCGCGTCCTCGTCAAGCGCGCTCATCACGCGCCCGCGTATGGAGCGCGCGATGCGGTCGCAAATCATGCTGGTCAGCATACCCGACATACTGCTCGCCAAAATGTTATCCATGAGCTGCTCATGCGCCAGAATCAGATCCATGGCATCGGCGAACACTTCGTGGCGAAGCGCTCGCACGTCCTCGGCGCCCTCCGCGCCATCCGCATCGGCCCGCTTTTGCGGCAGGCCCGACATAAGTTCATCGATATAGAAGGCAAAGTAATCGCTTTTGTCGCGGAAGTGCTTGTAGAACGTCGTCCGACGAATCATAGCGCGGTCGCACAGCATGGCAACCGTCACGTCCTCAAACCGATGCTCTTCGAGCAGCTCGGTAAAGGCCTCGAACAGGGCCCGATAGGTTTTCTTGATGCGAAGGTCCATACGCATCGCCCTCCTCAAGGAAAAGACAGCGCTCACTAATCTGTCGCATATCTTACACCTGTATCTACCGCCCCCTGGCGAATGGCCTCACCTTGGTGGAAACATAACGCTTACCGGAAAGTTCGGTATCGCCAAAGGTTGCGGGTATACTAGTAGCGTTACACCAACGGCAGCCGGCGGAAGACGCCGCGGCCATTCGAAACGGAGACACCATGATTCCCGTCATCATCGGTATCGTTGTTGTCGTTGTGATTGTCTGCGCCATCGCCGGCATCTACAACAACATGGTCACCAAGCGCAATCGCATTGATAACGCCTGGCAGAACATCGACACGCAGCTGCAGCGCCGCAACGACCTGATCCCTAACCTGGTCGAGACCGTCAAGGGCTACGCCAAACACGAGCAGGACACGCTTGCCGCCGTTGTCAACGCGCGCAACGCCGCCGTGAGCGCCACCACGCCCGAAGCCAAGATGGAAGCCGACAACGTGCTGACCGGCGCCCTGCGCCAGCTCTTCGCCGTGGCCGAGGCCTACCCCGACCTTAAGGCGAACACCAATTTTACGCAGCTCCAAGCCACGCTCGAAGACACCGAGAACAAGGTGAGCTACGCGCGCCAGAGCTACAACGACTGCGTGCTCAGCTACAACAACGCCATCCAGACCTTCCCGGCCGTCATCTTTGCCGGCATCTTTCAGTTTAAGGAGCGCCAGGGCTTCGAGGCCGCCGAAGCAGCCCGCCAGGCACCGGCCGTCAAGTTCTAACAGATCCGCAGCGTATCCTTGATCGGGTATATGCATAAACCGCCCCGCCGAATGCATACTTCGACGGGGCGGTTTCCTTTGTCGCGAAGGTCCCCCTCCCGGCGCACTCCGCAGGACGCAAGAAGCCCTCGCCGCACGAAGTGCGCAGCGAGGGCTTCTTGCATGTCCGAGGACGCGCCGGGAGGGAACCTGCTCTCTGCCCGGACGGGTAAGACAAACTACGCGACGGTGTAAACCCAGTCGTGCTTATCCTCGATAGCACCAGACTGGATGCCCGTCAGGGTCTCGCGGAGCTTCTTCATCACAGGGCCGATCTCGGTGTAGCCAGCCGGGAAGGTCACGGTCTCATCGGCGCCGTAAACCTTGTTGTCAATCTCGCCAACCGGGGAGATGACGGCAGCGGTGCCGCACAGGCCGCACTCGACAAAGGTACCGGCCTTGACCTCGGCCCACTCGACGGGACGCTGGTCAACGGTCATGCCCAGGTCCTGAGCAACCTGAACGAGCGAACGACGGGTGATGGAGGGCAGGATGGAGTCGGTGTGCGACTGGGGAACGACGAGGGTGCCGTCCTCCTTCACGAACAGGACGTTGGCGCCACCGGTCTCCTCGACATAGGTGCGGGACTCGGAGTCGAGATACAGGTTCTCGGCATAGCCCTCGCGGTGAGCCTCCATCGTGGGCTTCAGGGACATGGCGTAGTTGAGGCCAGCCTTGATGTTGCCAGTGCCGTGCGGTGCGGCGCGGTCGTACTCGGAAACGCGCAGCTTGACAGGCTTGAGGCCACCCTTAAAGTACGGACCGACCGGGGTCACGAGAATGCGGAACGTGTACTCAGGAGCGGGAGCCACGCCAATCACGTCACCGGAGCCGATCATAAACGGACGCACATACAGGGTTGCGCCAGAACCGAAGGGCGGAACCCATGCGGCGTTGGCAGAGACGACCTGCTTGACGGCCTCGACAAACTTGTCCTTGGGGAACGGGGGCATCTCCAGACGCTGGGCGGAGTTGTACATACGCTCGGCGTTCATGTCGGGACGGAAGCAGACGATGCTGCCGTCCTCGGCGGTGTAGGCTTTCAGGCCCTCAAAGACCTCCTGGCAGTAGTGGAAGATGCCGCCGCACTCGGAGACGTGCATGGTGTGGTCGGTGGTCAGGCCGCCTTCGTCCCACTCGCCGTCCTTCCAATGGGCCTCGTAGCTGTAATCGGTCTTCATGTAGCTAAAGCCGAGGCTACCCCAATCGATATCCTTCTTCTCGACAGTCATATGTCGCTCCTTACATACACGGTTGCATACTCGCGAACCCGCACGCAAGGACCGAAGCCGGCCGCGTCGCAACGTCGCATGCCCGGAGCGTAGAGCCGGGCAGGACACGCGGGCAGCATCAAAGCCGATGGCGCGTCGATTCGCATGCAGGTGATTGTACTCCCCGCACGCCTTAGATAAAACGATTTTCTTTAACTAAGTAAAGTATTTTCATTTGCCTTCTACACAAAAGGCCCGCCATCGAATCCGATGACGGGCCTTGGAATTAACGTCCGAAAACAAGCTCGGACTATGCGTTCTTTTTACCGAGCTTAGCCTTAACCAGACCGACCACGGTCGGGATGATCGACACGGCGACAATGCCCACGATCAGCAGCTCAAAGTGCTCCTGCACAAACGGAATGCCACCAAAGAAGTAACCAAGCAGCGTAAAGACCGTCGACCAGGTAATGCCACCCAGCACGTTAAAGATGACAAAGTTGCGCCAGTGCATACCGCCCATGCCGGCGATAAAAGGCACAAAGGTGCGGATGAACGGGAAGAAGCGGCCGAGGAAGATGGCCAGATGGCCCCACTTATCCAGGAAATCCTCGGACTTTTTGATGCGCTCGGGCGTCATGGCCTTTACCTTGCCCGAGGCGATGATCTTGCGGCCAAAGAAGTGGCCGATCATAAAGTTGCACTGATCGCCCAGGATGGCTGCGGCCCATGCGGTGGCCAGAAGCGCCACGATGTTAAAGCCGCCGTTATGGGCAAAGAAGCCCGAGGCAAACAGCAGTGAGTCGCCGGGAAGGAACGGGAAGAACACCACGCCCGTCTCGATAAAGATGATCAGGAACACGCAGCCGTAGGCCATGAGCGGGCCGGCGGCGATCCAGCTGGCAATCGCAGTGCGCGGATCCTTAAGCAGCTCGGCGATAAAATTGATGAAACCCATGAAGTAAAACCTCTCAGTTGTGGGCGCGGATACGTCCAAGTTGACCAGTATACGGTTGCGGTGCCCCCTCGTGCGCAACCCCACAAAAGCATGACTCCATTACCAGCAAGTTTGCATAACTGACACTTGTAGCGCAAAGCCGCCAAGATTGTCCTTTTTAATCCCTAGCGAATCGCTATACTTTATTGAATCGCATTGCCATGGCGCTAAGGGAGGGCGGCCGGTGAGCTTTATCAATACCATTCGCGAGGACATCAAGACCGTCCAGGCGCAGGACCCCGCCGCGCAAAACGGTCTGGTCATCTTTCTTTCCTATCCTGGCCTGCACGCCAAGTGGAACCACGTGCCCGAGCACTGGCTGTGGGAGCACGGTCATCGCTCGCTCGCCCGCGTGCTCTCGCAAATCACCCGCCACATCACCGGCGTCGAGATTCACCCTGCCGCGCAGATTGGCAAGCACTTCTTTATCGACCACGCCATGGGCGTCGTCATCGGCGAGACCACCATTGTGGGCGACAACTGTGTGCTCTACCAGGGCGTCACGCTCGGCGGCACCGGCAACGAGACCGGCAAGCGTCACCCCACCCTGGGCAACAATGTCACGGTGGGCACGGGCGCCAAGGTGCTCGGCAACATCCGCATCGGCAACAACGTCAAGATCGGCGGCAACTCGGTCGTCGTTAAGGACGTCCCCGACAACTGCACCGTCGTGGGCGTGCCGGGACGCATCATCAAGCGCAACGGCTGCCGTGTGTTCGAGGAGAGTTTCGACGCCAAGCAGCATCGCGAGTACATGCCCGATGACGCCGCCGAGCAGTCCGCCCTCAACCGCCAGGGCATCACCGAGAATGCCCGCCGCGTCAAGGAACTCGAGCGAGAGGTGGCCGAGCTCAAGGCCCTCGTCGCCAAGCTCGTGGACGAACGCTAGGAACGCAAGCGGCACAAAACGACATCGGCATCAACGCAAAGGCGCGCCAGGGAATTCATCCCCGGCGCGCCTTATTTGTGATGTGGCAAAGAGACTGTCCCTTTGTCACATTATGCGAACTGGCTCAGATAGAGGTCGGCGTAGGCACCCTCGGCAGCCAGCAGCTCCTTATGCGTGCCCTGCTCGATAATGTTGCCGTGATCCATGACCAAGATCAGGTCGGCGTCCACGATCGTCGACAGGCGGTGCGCGATCACAAAGCTCGTGCGCCCGCGCATGAGCGCGTCCATGGCACGACCGATGGCAAGCTCGGTACGCGTATCCACGCTTGAGGTCGCCTCGTCCAGGATGAGAATCGCCGGGTTATTGAGCAGCACGCGTGCGATGGTCAGCAGCTGACGCTGGCCCTGGCTGATGCTTTCGGCATCGTTGGCCACGCGCGTGTCGTAGCCCTGCGGCATGGTGCGCACAAAGAAGTCGACCTGCGCGGCGCGCGCAGCCGCCACGATCTCCTCACGCGTCGCCTCGGGACAGCCGTAGGCGATGTTTTCGGCAATCGTGCCATCGAACAGCCAGGCGTCCTGCAGCACCATGCCAAACTGCTGCCGTAGCTCGCCGCGGTCCATGCGGCTCGTATCCACGCCGTCGAGCGTAATACGCCCGCCGTCAATCTCGTAGAAGCGCATGAGCAGGTTGATGAGCGTCGTCTTGCCCGCGCCCGTGGTTCCCACCACGGCAATCTTCTGGCCCGGCTCGGCGGTAAACGACACGTCGTGCATAAGCGGCTTGTCGGGCGAATAACCAAAGCGCACGTGCTCAAAGGAGACGCGACCCTCAACGCGACCCGGCAGCTTGGCGGCCTCGTCCGGCAGCGGATCGGCCTCCATCTCGGGCTCATCGAGCAGGTCGAACACGCGCTCCGCACTCGCCAACGCGCTCTGCAGCGAGTTGAAGGTAAACGACAGCTGCGTCATGGGTTCGGACGCCTCGTAGATAAACTGGAAGAACGCCTGGAACACGCCGACGGTCATGTGACCGGCAACCAGCATGCTGCAGCCCACCAGCGCGATCACGATCTGCGCCAAACGGCCGATAAAGCGCACCGCAGGGCCGACGGCATTGATCATAAAGTCGGCCTTGGCACTCACGCGTGCCAGCTCGCCCGAGGCCTGGTGCACCTCGGCAGAACTTTGGCGTTCGCGGTTAAACGCGCGAATCACCAGACGGCCCGAATAGCCTTCCTCGACCGCACTCGTAATCTTGGACACCCACTCCTGGCGCTCGCCCGTCACATCGTGTGTGCGGCGCGAGACGACCTTCGTCACCAGCAGCGACAGTGCCGTAAAGAACAGAAAGACGAGCGTAAGCTGCACGCTGAACACGAACATCACGCTCACAGCACCAACAACCGTGCCGATCGACACGAGCAGCTGCAGCAATCCGCGCTGCATGCTCTCGGACATCTTGTCCAGGTCGTTGGTCGCGCGGCTGACGACCTCGCCGGGACGATGCGCGTCAAAATAGGCGAGCGGCAGACGGTTGAGCTTTTGCGCGATGCGGTTGCGCAGGCGCAGATTGAGACGCTCAGCGACGCTCGACATCAAAAAGCTCTGGAGCGCATAGAACGAGGCAGCGGCAGTCCAGATCATAAAGTAGACGAAAATGGTCTTGCCGCAGTTCTCCCAGGTGATGCTGAAAGTGGTGTCGTTGGCAAACGCCACCTGAATGTGGCCCCACAGCTCATCGATCACGCGGGCGCTATATGCCGGCGCGGCGGTGTTAAAGATGACATAGAACACAATGCTCGCGAACACGATATAGAAGCGCCAATGGTCGCCGGCAGCCTCACTCCACAGGCGGCGCACCGTCGCCCAGGTGTCGCGGGGCGTCTCGTCCTCGTCCTCGTCGTCAACGTCGCGCATGCGCTCCGCCTCGGCGCGGGCGCGCTCGTCCTCGGCGCGCTCGTTTTCCTCGTAGAGCGCCTGGCGGCGAGCCTCGCGCTCCGCCGCCTTGGCGGCTTCGTCCAGGCCGGGCATGGCGCCCGTCTCCTCAACTGTCTCCTCAACCGCGGCATCATCGACGATGCCCTGTTTTTTGAGCTCCTCGGTCATGCTACTCACCTCCCTTCATCTGTGATTCCGCGATGGCGCGGTATACCTCGCAGGTTTCCATCAACTCGTCGTGCGCGCCCAAGCCCACGACCTCGCCATCCTTGAGCACCACGATCTGGTCGGCATGCAAAATAGTCGAGATGCGCTGGGCGATGATGAGCACCGCGGCATCGCGCGTCTCGTCCTGCAGCGCATGGCGCAGTGCCGCATCGGTCTTAAAGTCCAGAGCCGAAAAACTGTCGTCGAAGATATACAGATCGGCATGCTTCATGAGTGCGCGGGCAATCGCCAGGCGCTGGCGCTGACCACCCGAGAAGTTCGTGCCGCCCTGGGCCACCGGCGTATCGAGCCCCTGGGGCCGGTCGAGCACAAAGGTGCTCTGGGCAACCTCCAGCGCATGGAGCATGTCAGCCTCGGTCGCACCCTCGTTACCAAAGCGCAGGTTGCTCGCCACCGTACCCGAGAACAGCCACGCCTTCTGCGGCACGTAAGCGATATGCCCGCGAATCTCACCTTGCGAAAGGTCGCGCAGATCGACGCCGTTCAGGCGAATGGTGCCCTTCGTGGCATCGTGGAAACGCAACAAGAGCTTGGCCACCGTTGACTTGCCCGAGCCCGTTGAGCCCACGATCGCGGTCGTCTGTCCGCGGCGGCAGGTAAAACTCAGGTTGCACAGGGTGTCCTCGTCGGCATCGTCAAAACGGAACGACATGTGGTCGAACACAGCCACCACGTCGGCCCCATCTGCGGACTCAGGCGCCCCGTCGCCCAGCGTAGCCTTGCCGTCTACAATGCTCGGCTTGATTTCGAGCACCTGCTGTGCACGGTTCAGGCATGCGGCGGCGCGCGGGAGCGTCAGAATCACCATCTGCGCCATCATCACAAAGAACAGGATCAGGATCGCGTACTCCAGCACGGCCGAGATGCTACCGATTTGCATGGCGTGGACGCCCACGCGGTTGCCGCCCACCCACAGCACCGCCACCTCGGCGATGTTCATCAAAAAGAAGCTGGAACTGTCGAGACCCACAAACAGGTGGTTGACCTTGATGGCGTTGTCCGCGTAATCGCTAAACACCTCGTCCAGGCGCTGCTCCTCGTGGCGCTCCTTGTTAAATGCGCGGATGACGCGCACGCCCACGATGTTCTCGCGCAGCACCACGTTCATGCGGTCGATAAAGCTCTGCAGGCGCATAAAAATCGGCGCGGCGTTAGCCACCGTAAAGACCGCCGCCACCAGCACGATCGCAACCACCACGCCCAGCAGCGTGCCCATGGCGGGATCGATGAACCAAGCAAAAATGATGCCTGCCACGGCCAAGAACGGCACCGGCAGCACCAACTGAATCGTCTGCAGGATCGCTTGCTGAATCACGTTGATGTCGTTGAGCGAGCGCGTGATCATCGAACCCGTGCCAAAGCGCTCAAAGTCGCTGGCCGCGAGTTCGAGCGACTTGTCGTACACGGCATTGCGGATATCGCAGGCTACGTTGGCGGCCAGGCGCGCCGAAAGATAGCAGCCCAACACCGTGCCGCCGCTGGCCATGCCGGTCGCGATAAGCATATACAGGCCGTTGCGTAAAATATAGTCGACATCGCCCGTGGTAATACCGGTGTTGACCATGTTCGCCAGCATCGTGGGAACCAACAGCGTACCGACGTTATCTATCAGCACCGCAAACAGCGTCACCGCAATCAGACCGCGGTACGGCCTCATAAACCTCATTAAGAGTCGCATGTGTCCCCCTCGCCCTTATCGTCAGCCTCGTTCTCGGCGGCCACTTGCCGTTTAAATGCCTCGCACTCTTCGTTAAGAACATGGGAGAACTTACCGACCAAGCGCATAATCTCGCGCTGCTCCCACAGCTCGAGCGCCTCGAATGCCTGTTGCTCGGCTTTTTGCGCCGGCAACGCGTAGCGCTTGGCAAACCGCACGCCTTCTTCGGTCAGTCGCACAACCTTGTTCTTACGACTGCCCTCGGCAAACTCCAACGTCGCAAGCCCTCGCGCCCTAAGCGTCTTAATCGCCGAATTGATGGTCTGTTTGCTGTAGAACCATTCACTCGTCAGCCGACCCACGGCAACGCTTCCGCCCGCCGCACTCGTGTCGACGAGCATCCAGTAGGCGCAGTCCGAAAGACCGCAGGCGCGCGCGAACTCCGAATAGACACGGTCAAGCCCGTTGAGCATCCGGTCGAAATCGGCCAGGCTAACTGCACTATTCATCTCTCCCACCATTCGATAGTCCGAGTTTTGACCAATTTATATCTCTACATTAGTCCGAGTTTTGACTATCGTCAATAAGCTCGTTGTTTATGGTCGTCCCTACATAAGCATATCGACAAAAAAGACCGCCGGCGCGGGGGCGGCGCCGGCGGTTGCGAGAGAATATCGATTGTTGGCTGTTACGCAGCGACGGCCTCATAGACCGTAGCGCCCGAGAAGCTGTCATGCAGGCTCTTGCCGGCAATCCACGGCAGCTCGACGACCTCGCAGACCGTGTTGACCAACTCAGAGCAGTCAGTAAAGTGGCCCTTGTCGTTGAGGGCCTCGCAATCCTGAACACGCCAATAGCCATCGGTGTGCGTGATGTAGTACTCGTGGTCGTTGATCGACACGAAAGCGCGCGTCTTGGAACGCAGCAGCTTCAGAAATCCTTCGAAATCGGTCTCGACGACATCTCCAGCCTGGAACATGATGTTACCTCCTGGCCCGGCGCCACCACGGCGCATTGATAAACGTTGGTACTCCTTTAGTAAAACCTTTATCAGAGGTTATGCGTTCGTCATTTAGGCAAGTGGTAAAAAACCGCAGGGTAGACGGGATAAAACGTTTAACCATCCCATTTGTTTGTCACATTCTGAAGGTACTTTTATGCAAACCTACTTTCCCAATTGGAATCTATCCTTTTGGCCGGGCAATTGACCGTCTATCGTTTGAGCCCGGCGGGTATGAACGGGGCATCTGCAACGCCACCGCAAGGAGACACCATGGAGACTATCGAAGCACTCATTCACCGCCGCAGCTGCCGCAACTACAGCGATCGTCCCGTCGAGGCCGAAAAGCTTGCACGTATTATCGAAGCCGGCCAATATGCACCGAGCGGCATGGGGCGCCAGCCGGTGACGTTTGTCGCCGTCACCGACCCCGCAACCGTCGAGCGCCTCTCACAGCTCAACGCCCAGGTCATGGGCAGCAACAGCGACCCCTTCTATGGTGCCAAGACCGTTGTGGTGGTGCTGGTTGACCGCAGCGTGCCCACACATCTGGAAGACGGCTCGCTCGCCATGGGCAACCTGCTCAACGCTGCCTATGCGCTGGGCGTTGATTCGTGCTGGATTCATCGCGCCCGCGAGGTTTTCGATTCGCCCGAGGGCCTGGAGCTACTGGCCGGTTGGGGTCTGCCCGCCGACGGCAGCCTGCGCGGTGTCGGTCACTGCATTCTGGGCTACGCCGAGGACACGCTACCCGAGGCAAAGCCGCGCCGCGACAACATCATCTACGTAAGGTAACCCAGGAGCGTCAGCGGGGGTGGCTAATTTTGGACGGGGCTATTTTAGCTACCCCACTCGCAACTTATATTGACGTCGCCGTTGTCGTCGTTTCGTTCGTGTGAGTCGTTTCGGCACCGTCGCCTTGTTCGTCCTCGTCCTTTTGCGCATCGGCGATGGTGGAGGCCGCCGCGACGATGCCGCGCTGGGGCGCGACGCCTGTCTGGGTCTGCGCGCCCTCGACAACTTCTGTGCCTGCATGCGCGAGCTCGGGCGATTTAAACACTGCGTCCAAGTTGGCGCCACCGCCGGCGTAGCCAAGCGCAGCGAGTGCGATGACGATCACTGCAACGACGGCCACGATCGGAACATAACGGTGCCAACCAGCCGGATTGAGTCCGCTGCGGCGAGCCGCCCCGCGGCTAATATAACCGAGCGTTCCGTCGTGCTTGAGCTTTGAGCCCACCACGCGTTTGCGGCCCCACAGTGAGGACTCTGCCTGCATTGCCAAGCGGGCGCTTGCCGAAGGATAGCCGTATTTAGTGCGCTTGAACGAGCCATCAAACCCCGAGGCGTGTTTACCCCACGTCACCGATGTCGTGCGTCGGTTGACCGGCGCGGCACTCCGCCTTCTGCGGCTCGGTTTTGAAGTCTCAGCCATATGCCCTCGCACGCCGTAACCAAATCGAAACAATAACGCTTTGGACTGTAGCACACGCGTCGCGCGCGGTCACGGGCGCCTCGCTCAACGGTCATCGTCCTTCAGCAAGCGCCACAGCGTTGTACGGCTTATGCCCAGCACCTCCGCCGCACGGGTTCGGTTGCCGTGGAGATGGTCTACAACCAGATGCGCGATATCTCGCTCGGTATCGGCCAGCGGTCGCAGGATATACAGGTCGCTTTCGAGTGTCGGGGCGCCAAAGGTTGCGGTCTTAATCACGTCCTCTTGGGCGAGCACTTCCTCCGCCACAGCGCGGTCCACCGTGCCCGCCCCCACCAATATATACAGTCGTTCCGAGACCTCGCGGAGCTGCAGATAATTGCGCGGCCAGCGGTAAGCATCGAGCGTCTTCGTCGCCGCGGCAGACAGCGTGGGCGCTGCCGTCCCAAATGCATCAGCGAGATATTCCAAATAGCGCGCAGCCTTCGTCGACGCGGCTCCCTGCTCGGCGATTGCCGGCGCCACGCTCACCGCACAGGCGAAGCGCTCGGTCACAAAGGCGGCTTGATCACTTTCGCTGCCGCCCGGCATGTCATTCGCCGTCAGCACCACATGGCAGCGCGTCGCCAACGCGGTGTCAGCCATCGTGGAAACGAGCTCGCGAAGGCGCTGGGGACCAACCGCATTCCAGCCCTCAATGCAAAGTGTCAGCCCCGTTTGGAACAGCGGCGATTCGACGCTTTTGAGTACATGGCGCCAACCGCGCTCGGTGAGCTCATCGAGCGCAACGGAAACAAAGGGCTGATCGGCAAAAGGACCGTCCAGATAGAGGCGCTTGGCGATCTCGACCTGACCCGCTCCCAGCTCGCCCTCGAGCATAAGAGGCACACCGCGCGCGTAACTCTCTGCAACCGGCGCAGCCACCGAGGCCGCCCCCTCAACGATGCCGTACGCGCTCGATTCGTAGCGGGCCTCAACTTCGTCGGCGTTGAGCCACTCGATGCCCGCATGCGCCGCGGCACCGCGCACCTCGCGGACCACGACGACCCAAAGCCCCCCGCCCTCTTTGTCGGTGGGGCGAACGGTCAGGCTCAGGCGCGCACCCGCACGCCCCATAACCAGACGCGCGCCGTCTCCTATACGGTCGAGGCGCTCAGCTACAAAAGCCGCCACATCCCGCTCAAGCGCCGCGTCATTCATGGTCGAGATCGCGACGTCCCCACGCGCATCGATTGCCAATGCCGAGGCCCCGGCAGCAGCCAGGGCCTCGGTCAAGATGTTCAGCTTGGCATCGCTATCCATGATTTGCCCCTGTCCGCGGCGACATGCAGCCGCCGACGGTCGCACGACCAAGTGTTTCAAAATTGAACGATATTGCTCACCAAACACTATAGGGCAGAAAGCGCCGTCCTGCGAGTATAGGTGTTGCCCCGCATCGCCATCCTGGCGGGGCGATAAGAGCTCTTCGGGACTTATAAACCTGCGGACAAGCCATACCCGCAAGAGCTCCTATCGCTCCACCGTGAGAATGCGCTCACCAGCAACCAGCACGCAAACAAGCTACTTCTCTACCAGATTCTCAGTACGTGTTGCATTCCCAAACTCATGCACGCAATGCCAATCCAGCAGCAAAAGCCCAATGCGATGGGCTTGCCGCCCTTTTTGACCAGCTCGACGATATCGGTATTAAAGCCAATAGCCGCCATGGCCATCACAATAAAGAATTTCGACAGCTCCTTGATGGGCGCCGTAAAGGACGCGGGAAGCTGAAGCACCGTGGTGATCACGCTCGCCAGCACAAAGAACAGCACGAACATGGGAAACGCGCGTTTAAGCGAGAACGTGCTTTTGGCGTCACCGCCGGCCTTGCGCGCCAGATGCATCTGCCAGCATGCGAGAACCAACGTGATGGGAATAATGGCCAGCGTCCTGGTGAGCTTGACCACTGTGGCGCTCTCGAGCACATTGGCGCCGGGGTGCATGCTGTCCCAGGCGCTCGCCGCAGCCGTTACGGACGAGGTGTCGTTGATGGCGGTACCGGCAAACAGGCCAAAGCCCTCGTTGGTCAGCCCGAGCATGCCGCCGAGCGTCGGAAACACGAGCGCCGCGATAACGTTAAACAGGAAGATGACCGAAATAGCCTGGGCAATCTCGCGATCGTCGGCATCGATGACGGGTGCGGTCGCAGCGATGGCAGAACCGCCGCAAATCGACGAACCCACACCCACAAGCGTCGCGATCTTGCCCGGCACGTTCATAACGCGGCAGAGCACAAAGGCGATGACAAGCGAGGTCGAGATTGTCGCCACGATAATCGGCAGCGACTGGGCGCCCTTGGACAGAATCTGGGAGAGGTTCATGCCAAAGCCAAGCAGGATAACCGCGTACTGCAAGACTTTTTTGGACGTATAGGTGACGCCGGCGGCGAGCTGTTCGCGACGATTCTTGGGAAAGACGAGCGCCAGGACCATGCCAAAGAGGATGGCGAATACCGGACCGCCGACCACCTCAACCTGTTTGCCGAGCAACGTCGCGGGAATGGCGATGATCAGGCAGAACAAGACGCCTTTCCAGCGCTCGCGTACGATATTTGCCAGTTGCATATGGGATTCCTTCTTTCTATTTCACGTTTGCGACGGCTTATGATACGGCAACATTGAGCACAGCCTTGCGCAAACACAGACTAAGATGCCGCGATAGTTCTCAGGCAACAGCCGAATTACCCACCGCGGAGAGCTGATTCGCGGCATAATTAACAACTGACATATGAGTTTGATAGAACAGTTGCGAGGCGCTATGGAAGAATCGATGCACGTCGGCGAGCAGGAAACGAGCCTACAGGACCAGTCCTACCACACCATTCGACGCAAAATCGTCTACCTGGACTACAAGCCGGGCGAAAAGCTGGGCGTCAAGCAGCTTTGCGATGACCTGGACATGGGTCGCACGCCCGTGCGCGAGGCTTTGGTTCGCTTGGCGCAGGAAGGCCTGGTGCGCACCGTGCCCCAGAGCGGCACCTACGTCTCGCCCATCAACCTCACCCTTGCCGAGAGTGCCTGTTACATCCGCGAGCATCTGGAAAAGCAGGTGATTGTGGAGTGCTGTGCGCGCGCCACGTCGGCCGGCATCGAGCAGCTCGACCGCGCCATCGTGCTGCAGGAAAAGGCCATGGCCGAGGAGGATCGCATCGGCTTCTTTTTGAGCGACAACCTCATGCATCACATGATTTTTAGCATCGCATGTCGCAGCACCGTGTGGTCGTGGCTCGAAGAGACCAATGCCGACCTGGAGCGCTTCCGCTGGCTGCGCGCCGCCACGCAGGTTCTCGACAATCAGGACATCGTGAACGAGCACAAGCAGATTCGCCGCGCTATCGCCGGTCGCGACCCCATCGAAGCGAGCTTTTTGGTCAGCAAGCACCTGCACATGATGTTCCGCAATCAAACCGAGGTTCTGGACCAGTTCCCCGAGTACTTCGAGACCAGCAAGCTCCGCTAACCTGCCAAAAAGGGACAGGTTTATTTTGGCAGGTTTTATCCGAGCAAATGCAACAAGGCCCGGCTCCGTCTTGATGCGGAGCCGGGCCTTAGTCGCTAGAACGGCGGAACCAACTACTCGACCGTGACGCTTTTCGCCAGGTTTCGGGGTTGGTCGACGTCACAGCCGCGCAGGATGGCGACCTCGCGGGCGAGCAGCTGCAGCGGGACGCTCGCCGTGATGGGGCTGAACACGTCGCGGACTGCTGGCACGCGGATAATGCAGTCGGCGATCTTGTTGATCTCCTCATCGCCCTCGGTGGCAACGACGATGACCTTGGCGCCGCGCGCCTTGCACTCCATGAGGTTCGACACGGTCTTGTCGTAGGTGGCACTCTTGGTGGCCACGGCGATGACAGGGAAGCCCGGGTCGATCAGCGCGATGGGGCCGTGCTTCATCTCACCGGCGGCGTAGGCCTCGGCGTGCAGGTAGCTGACCTCTTTGAGCTTGAGCGCGCCCTCGTAGGAAATAGCGGCACCCATGCCACGGCCCACGAACAGCGCCGACTGCGCGTCCTTGCACAGCAGGGCGGCCTCATGCACGGCCTCGGTTTGGGTATCCAAAATCCACTGGATCTGCTCGGCCGTATCGGAAAGCTCGCGGAACAGCATGCGCGCCTGCTTGGTGGTCAAGCGGTACTTGACCTGCGCCAGCAGCAGAGCCAAAAGCGTAAGGCTCACGACCTGGCCGATGAAGCTCTTGGTCGAGGCGACCGCGATCTCCTTGTTGGCCTTGGTGTAGATGACGCCGTCGCTCTCACGCGCCACGGGGCTGCCCACCACGTTGGTGATGCCGAAGACCTTGGCACCCTTGATGCGCGCATCGCGAATGGCGGCAAGGGTATCGGCCGTCTCGCCCGACTGGGACACGGCAACGACAAGCGTCGTCGGCGTAATGATGGGGTTGCGATAACGGAACTCGCTGGCCGCCTCCACCTCGGTGGGGATGCGAGCCCAGCCCTCAATGAGATTCTTGGCAATGAGGCCAGCGTGATAGCTGGTGCCGCAAGCGATCACGTAGACGCGGTCGATGTCGTTGAGTTCCTCGAGCGAAAGGCCCAGCTCGTCGATGTCGAGCTCGCCGGCCGGCGTCATGCGGCCCACCAGCGTGTCGCGCACGACGCGCGGCTGCTCGTGGATCTCCTTGAGCATAAAGTCGGGATAACCGCCCTTTTCTGCCATGTCCAGGTCCCAGTCGATGTGGGTGACCTTGGGCTCGATAACGTTGCCGGCCTCGTCGGTGTACTCGACGCCTGCGGGCGTAAGCTTGGCAAACTGACCGTCCTCGAGCACCACGACATCGCGGGTGGCGTCGATGAGCGCGATGACGTCGGAGGCGACATAGGCGCCGGTCTCGCCCGCGCCGACCACGATCGGGGAATCCTTGCGGGCCACGGCGATCACGCCGGGCTCGTCAGCGCACACGACGGCCAGACCATAGGCACCGACCACGTGGGCGCAAGCCTCGCGCACGGAGGCCATCAGGTCGTGCGTCTCGGCATAAGCCTCTTCGATCAGATGCGCGAAGACCTCGGTATCGGTCTCGCTCTTAAAGTGGTGGCCGCGGCCCTCCAGCTCTTCGCGCAGCTCGGCGAAGTTCTCGATGATGCCGTTGTGGACGATGGCGATACGACCGTCGCAGCTGGTGTGGGGGTGAGCGTTAACGACGGAGGGCTTGCCGTGGGTGGCCCAACGGGTGTGGCCGATACCGCAGGTAGCGTCGCTGTCGATGTTGGAAAGCTCGCTCTCCAAGCCCGCGACCTTGCCCACGCGGCGGATGACGTCGAGGTGCGCCGCGGCGCCCTCGCCCACCTCGAGCGCGACGCCCGAGGAGTCATAGCCGCGATACTCCATACGCTTGAGGCCTGTGACCAGGATGTTCTTTGCAATATCAGAGCCGGTGTAGCCGACAATTCCGCACATAGGATAAATCCCTTCGTCCGCTTGACTGCAAAACGTCCACGCACAGGGGGCGCTGAGACGCATAACGTTCGAGTATTGTACTCACGCAAACGCAAGCTGATATACCAGAAGTGGTATCTCAACTTGAATACCACTCGATACACACACCCCACCCCGAAGGGGGCAGGCACCTTCGTGGTGGTTTGGTCTGACAGCATCGTTTGCCCAGATAAAACCTGCCAAAATAAACCTGTCCCTAATAGGCGGGTTTTGACACCTCAGGGGCGGGCGATGCTACAATCTGGCTTGTACTTGAAACGCATCAAAGGGGCCGCTATGGCAAAGGTAAAAATCAGCGACGTCGCGCGCGAGGCCGGGGTTTCGTTGGGCACGGTTTCCAACGCGCTCAACCACCCCGAAAAGCTGCGTCCCGAGACCCTCAAGCTCATTAACGAAACCATCAATCGACTGGGCTACCTGCCCAACCAAAGCGCTCGTCAGCTCGCGGGCGGCGCCACCAAGTCCTTTGGCCTGGTGCTCCCCCGTCTCGACCACGGCTTTTCACTCCAAATCGCCAGCGGCGCCCACAACGAGGCCCGCAAGCACGGCTACGACCTGCTCATCGCCAACGCCGATAACGACGATATTCTCGAGGACCATTACCTGCGCTACTTTATGGGCACCCAGATGTCCGGCGTCATGGTTCAGCCCATGGCATCCCCCGACTGGCACCCCGCCCTGACCAAGATGCCCGTGCCGATCGTCCATCTGGACATCCATTGCTCCGAGCCCGGCTACTACGTGGCCGCCGACAACGAGGCACAAGGCCGCATCATCGCCGAGCTCGCCATCGCCCGCGGCGCGCACCATATTGTCGTCGTCGGCCGAGCAGCATTTATGCAACTCACCCTGCGCGTCCTTGGCATTCATAAGGCGCTCGCCCTACATCCCGATATCAAGATCGAAGTCATCGACGCCGGCGAATGGAATACCGCCGCCGACGGCTACGGCATCGGCACCCAAATCGCCGCGCGCGCCGCCGACGAACGCCCCGATTTTGTCGTCGGCCTGACCGACGTGCTGGCCTCGGGCGTCATCTCGGCGCTGGTCGACAAAGGCATCGCCGTCCCCGGGCAAGTACGCGTAGCAGGTTGCGATGGCAACCCGCTCGCTTGGAGCGGATCGGTCCCGCTCACTACGGTAGCGCCCCCGGGCTACGAGATTGGCCGCAAGGGCGTTCAATTGCTCATGGAGCAAATCGAGAACAAGGCCCCAGCAAAGACCAAGCATATCCGCGTCGGCTCTACAGCGCGCACCGTCACCGCAGTCACCGCCGCCGAGGACATCAACCGCCAAGAACTGGTACGTCCGTTCCTGCTGGAACGCGCCAGCACCCAGGCAAGCAGCCAGACCGACGCCACGGCCATCAACCTCGGTGCGTATCTATAGCACGCCCGCAAGTATGCTAAGTCGCCGCTCAAGCAAAAGAGGCCCGACCATTGCCGGACCCCTTTTGTTTAAGCGCAAACGTAAGCAATTGCTCGTTTCAACGCCGCAATTGTCTAGCGCACGGCCTTGACCGCCGCCGCCAGATCGAACAACGTATCGAGCACGGCCTCGCAGCCATCCACCACGTCCTGCGGCAGCGGCACGATATCGGGGACGGCAAAGACGTGGCAGCCAGCCGTAATGCCCGAGACGCAGCCGTTGCGCGAATCCTCGACCACGGCACATTCCTCGGGAGTAAAGCCCGCGCGCTCGCAGGCGAGCAGATACATCTCGGGGTCGGGCTTGCCGTGCACGACGTCCTCGCCGCAGGTCACGGTCTCAAACTTGTCAAAGAGACCGAATGCTTTAAGGTTGCGCTCGGCGGTAACGTGGCGCGACGACGTCGCTAGACCCACGTGATAGCCCGCAGCCAGCAGCTCGTCTAGGCACTCGGCGGCGCCGGCCTTAAGCTCCAGCTCGGTCTTGACCATCTCGTCGCGAATCTCCTTGTGGCGGACATAGATCGCCTCGGCGGTCTCGTGGCTGCCGTAATGCTCCTCGAGAATGCCCGTGACATCAGGCAGCGTGCGGCCGATAAACTGATGGATCAGCGCATCATCAATTGCGAGCCCCAGCTCAGCGGCGCCTGCCTTCCAGGCCTTAATCCCCAAACGCTCGGTATCGACCAGCGTTCCATCCATGTCAAAAATAACAGCCTTGATCATATCGGTCCCCCATCGACTCTCACTGTCGCATTGCCGCAACTCTACCGCATTTGGCAACTTGTATATAACGTATATACCATATTGCACTTTCGTTACATAGATAGAAGTCTTATGGCAAGTAACGCATTAGGATTATAGTTTTCGATCGAGTACTCAACGATAAGGAACGTTTCATGATTTTAGACACCACGGCACCCGCAGAGGAGCTTCAAGACAAGCTATCGGCACTCGAGCAGCTGCTTTTGGCATACGGGCGCGTGGCCATCGGATTTTCCGGCGGCGTTGACAGCAGCTTTTTGGCCGCCGTATGCGCCCGCATCATGCCTACCAATACCCTCCTCGTTCACCTCACCACGCCGCTCATCGGCACGCCCGAACAGGCTTCGTTTGAGCGGTCCGTCGACGGTCAAGCCAATGAGGGGCCGCATTTTAAGCTCCCCGTGCTCAATCTTTCGGTCGATCAGCTGCAGCTCCCCCAAGTAATCTGCAACGATGCCAATCGCTGCTACCACTGCAAGCACGCCGGCTTTACCGCCATCGTCAACCACGCCAAGTCGCTCGGCTTTCCCACCGTCATCGATGGCAGCAATGCAAGCGATCGCGGTGACTACCGCCCCGGCATGCGTGCGGCAGAAGAGCTCGGCGTACGCTCCCCTCTTATGGAGGTCGGCTTTACCAAGGACGAAGAGCGCGAGCTACTACGCACATGGGGCTATCCTGTTTGGAACCTGCCGGCGGGAGCATGTCTTGCCACGCGCGTCCCCACGGGCGAGGAGCTTACGTTCGAGAAGGTCTCCCTGATCCGCGCCTGCGAGGATTACCTGCACGATCTTGACCTGGCACAGGTACGCGCGCGCTTGATCGGTGGCTGCATGCATATCGAGGCCGCACCCGCAGATGTCGCCAAGATTGCCGCCCTCGGCGGTGCCGCTGTCGACGACAAGGGCAAGACCCCGCTGCCCGCCGTTATCGAGTCCGCGCTGCGCGAGCTGGGCTGCGACCATATTTCCCCCGAGGTTACCCCCTACATCCACGGCAACATGAACCTTTAAGTTACGCCGTTTTACAAACGACGTAACCGCTCGGCGCTGCGCAGGCCCCGGGCTCGGCAATCTGACGTTCAACTGCACGGGCGCGACCAAAAGGTCAGCGCCCGCTTGTTTCACGTCACCTTACCGCACCCGGAGCCTGCTCGCTCGCATATGCTCAACCTGGACTGCGTTAACTGACCTACCAAAAAGGGACAGGTTTATTTTGGCAGGTTTTATCTGGGGAAATATCGCGAGACAATCGCCCCTCCAACACCCATCTGGCCTCGAGAGACACTAGAGAGGCGACCCGGCTGCATCTACTTCTTCCGATATCGGCGGTTACGACTCGTCGATGAACCCATTACTTCGATGAGCCCTTTATCCGCCATTTTGGCAGATGGTAGTTGACGGACGAATTTTGGCATTCCGTCTCTCTAAAACAATAGATTTATCTCTCTAACTTTAGAGAGATAAGCGCCTTGTTTTAGAGAGACATTTAGAGAGATGTATCGAATTCACTGTTAGATTGCCCAATGTTATCTCTTTAACTAGCTTTCTCTTTAGAGAAACATTTAGAGAGACGAGCGCAATCTCTCTAATCAAGGGCTCCACTCTTTAAGGTGCACACTTCCTAACCGTGCCCTAAGTTGCGGTGAAATAACTCACGATTAGCCTGCCAAAAAGGGACAGGTTTATTTTGGCAGGTTTTATCTGGGGAAACGCAAATAGGGCCGTGACACCCATACGGCGTCGCGGCCCTTTTCCTTGGAGAAGGATCAATTGATTGAACGGGATGACCGTTCTAGTCTTCGAGTCCGCTATTGATGAGCTCCGCAATCTCAACGGGATCGGTGCTCGCGCGCACCTTGTCACGGAAGCCGGCGTCCATCAGCATCACGGCAGCCTTGGAGAGCAGGCGCAGATGCGTGGTTCCAGCCTCGCCGGCGGGCACGTACAGCGCGAGCGCAACATCGACGGGCACCCCATCGAAGCTCGGCCATTCAACGGGCTCGGCCAGTTTAAGCACGGCAACGCCCGGCGTGTGGATCGCGTCGCTTTTGGCATGCGGAACGGCAAAACCGGCGACAAGGCCGGTCTCGGCCTCGTTCTCGCGAGCAATGAAGGCGGCCTCTACGGCAGATGCGTCATCGGCAAAACCGAGCTCGATGGCCTGCTCGGACAAATAATGCAGGGCATCCTCGCGCGAGGCGGCGGTATACCCGATTGTCACTTGGTTGGCAGATACAAATCCCATGGAAACCTTCCTTACAACACGGACCTGACCGCAGCTTCGATGCCGTCGGCGTCCAAACCGTACTTGTGCAGCAAATCGACCGCAGGGCCGGACTCGCCATACACATCGCGCACGCCGACGCGACGCATCGGCACCGGATGCTGCTCTGCGAGCACCGAGGCCACGGCCTCGCCAAGACCACCGATAATCGAATGCTCCTCGGCGGTGACCACGCGACCAGTCTTCTTGGCGCTGGCAACCACCAGGCGCTCATCAAGCGGCTTAATCGTGTGCATGTTGATGACCTCGGCATCGATACCATCGGCAGCGAGCGCCTCGGCAGCCTCAAGCGCCTCAGCGACCATAAGGCCACAAGCGATGATGGTCACATCGGACCCCTCGCGCACGACCACGCCGCGACCAATCTTGAACTCATAGTCCTCGCAGTCGTTGATGACCGGTGTTGCCAGGCGTCCGAAACGCATGTAGACCGGCCCCTCAAACTCATAGGCGGCGCGCACGCATGCGCGAGCCTCGATGTCATCGGCGGGAACAATCACCGTCATACCCGGGATCGTGCGCATGAGCGCGATGTCCTCGCAGCACTGATGCGTGGCACCGTCTTCACCGACCGATATGCCCGCATGCGTGGCACCGATTTTGACGTTGAGGTGCGGATAGCCGATGGAATTACGCACTTGCTCGTACGCGCGGCCGGCAGCGAACATGGCAAAGGTGCTCGCAAAGGCGACGTGACCCGTGGTCGCAATGCCGGCGGCAAGCCCCATCAGGTTGCTCTCGGCAATGCCGGCGTCGTAGAAGCGCTCAGGGTGCGCAGCCTTAAACTTACCGGTCTGCGTGGCGGCGGCCAGGTCGGCATCGAGAACCACAAAGTCATCGCGCTCATTGCCCAGCTCGACAAGTGCCTCGCCATAGCTAACGCGCGTGGCGACTTTCTTGACGTCTGCCATTAGAGCTCCTCCCCTGCTGCTGCGAGCTCGGCCATGGCCTGCTCAAACTGTTCATCGTTGGGTGCCTTGCCGTGCCAGCCCACCTGGTTTTCCATAAAGGAGACGCCCTTGCCCTTCACCGTCTCGGCGATAATGGCCACGGGCGAGTCGCTCACTTTGCGGGCCTCGGCAAAGGCGGCGGCAATCTGCGCCATGTCGTTACCGTCGGCGAGCTCGATCACATGCCACTTAAAGGCGCGGAACTTGTCAGCGAGCGGCATGGCCGAGTTGACCTCATCGATCGTGCCGTCAATCTGCAAGCCGTTGTGGTCGACGACGGCAACAAGATTGTCGAGTGCATGGTTGCCGGCGAACATGGCCGCCTCCCACACCTGGCCTTCCTCGCACTCACCGTCGCCCAGCAACGTGTAGACACGGTAGCCGTCGCCCCAGTGCTTAGCGGCAAGCGCCATTCCAACTGCAGCAGAGATGCCCTGACCGAGCGATCCGGTGGACATATCGATGCCAGGGGCGTCGTTCATGTTGGGATGGCCCTGCAGTCGGCTGCCAATATGGCGGAGCGTCTCGAGCTCTTCGACGGGAAAATAGCCGCGATTTGCCAACACCGAATACAGGCCCGGCGCCGCGTGACCCTTGGAGAGCACAAAGCGATCTCGATCGGCCTTGTGAGGGTCGGCAGGATCGATATTCATTTCCTCAAAGTACAGATACGTCATGATGTCGGCAGCACCGAGCGATCCACCCGGGTGTCCCGACTTGGCCGCGTGAACCGCAGTCACGACACCCTTCCTGACCTCATTGGCGACCTTCGCCAGCTCCTGGTTGGTCATACGAATTCCTCTCTTGAGAACAACCCCGGCACCGGATGACACGATGCCGGGGCAATCCACTCGTTAAGCCTGAGCGACGACCTTCTGCCAGTCGGCCTCGAACGAGGCAAGGCCCTGATCGGTCAGCGGATGGTGCAGGCACTTCTTAAGGGCTGCCATGGGCACGGTCGCGATATCGGCGCCAAGCAGCGCGGCCTGGGTTACGTGGTTGGGCGTACGAACCGAGGCGGTGATGATCTCGACGGTGTCGTCGACGTTCTTGCCCGTCCAGTCGTAGTTCTTAATGCAGGTCACGACGTTGTCGAGCTGCGAGATACCGTCCTCGGCGATGTCGTCGAAACGACCGACAAACGGGCTGATGTAGCGAGCACCGGCGTTGGCGGCCATAAGGGCCTGCGTCGGCGAGAAGACGAGCGTCATGTTGACGCGCACGCCAGCATCGGCCAGCGCACGGCAGGCGGCAAGGCCGGCCTCGCACACGGGAAGCTTGACCACGATGTTGGGGGCGAGGGTGGCAAGGCGCTTGCCCTCCTCGATCATACCCTCGGCAGTGGTCGCGGTAGACTCGGCGGACACGGGCAGGCCCTCGCAGAGCTCGGCAATCTTGAGCATATGCGGCTCAAAGTCGGCAAGCTTGCCGCCGGTCTTGGCGTACAGGGACGGGTTGGTGGTAACACCGGCCAGGCAGCCCCAGCTCTTGGCCTCGGCAATCTCGTCCAGATTGGCGGTATCGATAAAGAACTTCATGGTGAACCCCTTCAAAGGAAGCTAAAACTCAAAAGAATGGGACAAAGGGACTGCCCCTTTGTCCCATGTGCCGGGCCTGCAGCTGGGACATGCCCCAGGCCCGGCGTCGCGTAGGAAAAGCTACTTACTCGGCAAGAGCGGCCTCGATGCGGGTCGTGACGCCCTTGAGGTTAAGACCGACGACGTACTGCTTGATCGGGCGCTTGATGTGCTCGATGACAAAGCGCTTGCCGTCGATGTCCTGAGCGGCGAGGTTGCGGTAGAGCTTCTCGACCTGCTCCTTGACCTCAGGATCGTTGAACGCATAGTGACCGGAGACATCCAGGATCTTCAGGCTGAGCTCATCGTCGGCAAGAATGTCGTCGACCTGCAGGTTGACGTCGTCGCCAGTCATCCACTTGCGCCAGCGCTCGGTCTTGATAGCCTTGACCAGCAGGGTGTGATACAGGTCGGAGGGGTCATCGCACAGACCGTTGTCGACCAGGATCTGCTCGGTGGCGCAGAGCTTGAGGTAGGCGCGGGTCTCCTCGGTGCCATACTGCGGAGCAACGTTGGAGGCGGTCACGTGTGCCGGGATGTGCTCGAGCAGCGTCGCGTCGTCCAGATAGTCGGCGTTGTGCTCCTTCAGGCCCACGCCGTAGCGCTTAGCCATGTCGGCGAGCTCGCGGGCATTCTTGAAGTTGTAATGGCCGACCTGCTCGGTCCAACGGGTGAGCGTACCGGTCTGGCCGACGATAAAGGTGGGCATGGGGCAGCCGCGCTTCTCGAGCTCGGGCTGCAGCTGAGAAATGAACTCCTCGTACTTATCGGTAGAGGTCAAGCCGCCATTGGTCTCCTCGGTACCGACCTCATAGGCAACCTCGGGCAGGTTATGCTCGCGACGGTACTGCTCAAGGTAGTCGATAAGATCAATCGTGCGGCGAAGCACCACGTCGAGCGGAATAACCTTGCCGATCTGATAGGGGTCCTTGGTAGGGTCGACCATCAGCAGGTCAAAGCCCGCCTCCATGTCGGCGACGAAGGACTTGCGGGCGAGCTCCATGGCCTCGTCCTCGGGCAGGTGGGCGTTACGCTCCTCGTCGCGCTGCCACGGACCGCCGTGGTCTCGGCACAGGTAGTACGGACCGGTGTAACCCACCTCGTCGGCAACCTTCTTGATGTCGGCGGCAAAGCGCGTCTGGTCCCAACCGTTGACGTAGCCGGCGCCCATCTCGTCCATATCGACCTGGTTGCGGCTGGCGATAAACATGGGCGGGAAATCCTCGTCCTTGGCAAGCTCGAACACGGCCTGAATCAGGTTGGGGCTCATGGGGCCAATGCCGACCATGGTTGCGTGATCGCCGCTATCCTGCAGCTTGAGCATGCCCTGAACGGCCTGACGGATGGTGAGGTTGGACATTTTGTTCTCCTTCTCCAGAGGATTTTTGACAAAAGTTCCCTGGGACCCAGATGTGGGCCCTATCAGTACGGATGGATTTTGTTGTGTAGGGGCGGTTGTGCGGAGTCAAATCCATCCCTCCGCACAACCGGAGTCCTGAAAGGTTTACTTGGCCTGCTTATCGAGCGTGGGCTTCATGGCAATCAGGATTGCAGCGGCGACCACGGCGCCAATCACGATGTCCAGGCAGAACAGCGCGACGTTGTTGGTGGCAAGGGCGACGATAAAGCCACCGTGCGGGACGTAGCAGTCGATGCCCTGGAAGGCGGCAAGTGCCGCACCCACGGCAGAGCCGATGCAAATGCCGGGCAGGGTGTGACCGAGGTCCTTGACCGCGAAGGGGATAGCGCCCTCGGTAATACCGATGCAGCCCATGAACAGCGCGGAGATGCCCATCTGGCGGTCAGCGTCATCGAACTTGTTCTTGGCGATGAGCGCAGCGAGGCCACAGGCGATCGGGGGAACGGCGACGGCGACGCGGAACATACCGTTAGGACCGTAGATACCGGAGGCCATGATGGCCATGGTGAAGGTCGAGGCGGTCTTGTTGATGGGGCCACCCATATCGAAGGCGGTCATAGCGCCAATGACCAGACCCAGGACAACTGCGGAACCGCCCTGCAGGCTGCCGAGCACGCCGGTGAGCCAGTCCATCACAAAGCCAAGCGGCGTGGCCAGGATGTAGATATAGGCCATGCCCAGGACAAGCGAGGTCAGAATCGGAATGATCAGGATGGGCATGATGGTCTGGATGGTGTTGTTGACCTTCCAGGTCTTCATCCAGCGGACAAAGTAGCCGCAGATAACTGCCATGATCATGGCGCCCAAGAAGCCGGTCGAAACGCTGTTGCCGTTAGGGGTAACGACCGCGTTGTTGACCAGGTAGCCCAGGACAAAACCGGGGGCGAGCGCGGGCTTGCCGGCCATCGAGTAGGAGATGTAAGCCGCAAGCACCGGGATCATCATGGAGATGCCGGCCATGCCGATGGTGTTAAGGCTCACCATCAGCGGATTCGTAACCTCCATGCCGTTGGCGCCGGCGGTACCGGATGCCAACGAGAAGGCGAGGAACACGCCACCGATAACGACAATGGGGATAAAATAGGAAACGCCGGTATTGAATGCATTGAGCAGCGTCTTGCCAGGATCGGCAAAGATAGACTGCTTGGACGCCGGTGTCGGGGCCTGCGGGGCAGCGGAGACGGCCTTCTTCTCTGCCTTGGCCTCGGCCTTGGGCGCGTCAACGGCGCCACCCGTCGCCTTGATAATCTCAACAGCCTGGTCGATGATCTTGACCGGATCGGCGATCACATCGGAAGTACCGACCTTGAGGAACTTGCCCTCGGCCATCTTCTGCTCAAAACGGTCCTCGTTCTCGACACCCACGTCGACGGACTCCAAGACCAGGTCGGCGGAGTCAACGTCTTCCTGCGTGAGCTCATTCTCGATACCCAGGCCACCCTGAGCCTCGACCTTGCACTCGATGCCACGGGCGGCGCATTCATCCTGAATCGCCTTCTGGGCCATATACGTGTGGGCGATACCCACGGTACAGGCGGCAACGCCTACGATCTTCATTGCTTCCCTCTTTTCATAGAGTTGCGTGCGCAAGACACCGTTTGCGGAGGCCTCCGGAGCATCCCCTGCCGTTTGGACTTGCTGTCTTTTCGACAAGACCAATATAGGTGCTCGTTTTTCTTAATGCCAGCTTATTTCGGTAAACGCGCAGGTCAGAGCGTTGGTTATGCGATTTAGTTATGCGTTTAACCAAAAATGAATCCTGCGATTTTACCCTCGATTTCAAAAGTCAAGAAGTATTTGATTTTCTCGGTAGACGGCAGATGCGCATGCCGGTCACAAATTTCGACCCCACCCGTATACCGCATTTGTTGCATACTCATATGAAAGGAAAAGGTCGCTCACCGAAGCGTATCCCCCACCAAGACTCAAAGTCATCATGTTGGAAAATGCTCATCTGTCGGAAGGAGTCGCTGTGGCAAAACAGCGCGTTACGATCGCAGACGTCGCTCGAGAGGCGGGAACCTCGACGGCAAGCGTCTCGTATTACCTCAACGACAAACGAGAAAAGCTTAGCGAGAAGACGCAGAACAAAATCGCGCGCGTAATTAAGGAACTCGGATACGTTCCCAATGCCCAGGCGCAAACGCTCACCGGCAAACAAACCCACGTCATCGCCATCATCATTTTGGATAACACCAACAAATGGGCGGGGCTCGTTCTCAATGGCATGGAGCAGGTCATGCTCCCCGCGGGCTACCAGACGGTCGTTTGCACGAGCAACTTTAACCCCGAGACCGAGCTCATGTACGTCGACAAGATGCTCTCGCTGGGCGTCGATGGCTTTATCATCCAGCCCACGGCAAACTTCAAAGCCGTGCACGACCGCATTAGACGCGCCGGCAAGCCGGTCGTCTTTTTCGATGCGGCCATCTATAGCCCAGGTACCAGCTGGATCAAAACCAACCTTTACGACGGCGTGTACAACGCCACACAGGCACTCCTCGACGCCGGCTACGAAGACTTCTTTTCCATTGCCGCCAACATGACCGAGATGCGCACCCGCATGGAGCGTTTTCAGGGGTATGCCGAGGCACTGGCAGCGAACGGACAGCTCTACAAAGCGATTCCCATCGATCACAACAAGCCGTCAATCAACGAGCTCACCGAATACTTTAAATTCAAGTTCAATCCCGCCAAGCGTACGCTCATCTTTGTCCAAAACCAATGGGCGCTCCCCCGCGTCTACAAGGCGCTTCAGCCCATGGCCCATCTGCTTCCGCAGCAAATCGGCCTTTTGGGACTCAACTGCGAAGACTGGACTAATCTCACCACGCCGACTGTCTCCACCATCATCGAGCCCGTCGACCAGGAAGGTCGCGAAGCAGCCGAGATGCTGCTCGCCCTACTTGACGGCAGCAGCGAACCCGGCGAGCAGCGCATTCTCGAGTGCAAGCTCAACTGGCTCGACTCCACCTCGATCTAGACCGCGGGACAAATTAATCAGTAGTGTTTGTCCCAAATCTTAAGTATTTGTTCGATAGAACGGCCCCTGCCGGCTCCTGCTAGACTGGTAGATTCCCAACCGTCCATCCAGGAGCCTCAATGTCGCGCAAGCCCGCCTACAAGCAAGTACTTTCCATCGGCACCGCCGTGGTGCTCGGGTTTGCGCTGTTTACGGGATCGCTCGACGGAGCGCCCAAGTTGCTGTCGCCGCAAAGCAATGAACAGGCGGCGGCTCTGGCCGAAAAGCAAAACGAGAGTCCCAGCCGCACCGAGGACGAGGCAGGCCTGGTCGCTCGGCTCGAATCGGGAACGGCGAGCTCCTCGGACCCTCAAAACAGCCAGGACTCTGGCGATGGCTCCGATTCCGCCGCGACCGACACCGATGACGACGTTTCCGCGGACAGCGCCGCCACCCCCATCGACGAGGTCGAAAACCCCGACCTCAACCGCGCCCGCGGTGTTTATCTCAGCAGCATTCCCGACTACGCCGGCAACCCCTACGTCGCCCTTCGCGCCGACAGCACGCACCCGCTCGGTACACCGTCATTCACGCTCGACGAGTATGAGCGTGCCACCGAAGAGGGCTGCTTTAAGAAATTCTCCAAGCTCGACAGCCTGGGCCGCACTCGCAAGGCGCTCGCCTGCGTAGGCCCCGAGTCGCTCGGACAGGGCAAGCGCGGCGATATCTCGCGTATCCATCCTGCCGGTTGGCATCAGCAGCGCTACGACTTTATTCCAGGCCAGAGCCTCTACAACCGCTGCCACCTTATCGCCTGGTCGCTCTGCGGCGAGAACGCCAATCGCAAGAATCTCCTCACCGGAACGCGCTATCTCAACGAGACGGGCATGCTGCCGTTTGAAGAGCAGATTCTTAACTACATCCGCGACACGGGCAACCATGTTCTCTATCGCGTCACACCCATGTACAACGAAGAGGAACTCGTCTGTCGCGGCGTTCGCCTTGAGGCGCAATCGGTCGAGGACCACGGCAAGACCCTGTGCTTCCACGTGTACTGTTACAACCTGCAGCCGCACGTGCAGATCGACTACGCCACCGGCCGCAACCAGGCATCCGGAGACTAGTGCCGACCGCGCCTCCCGTAGCCCAAAAAATGATCCGTTTTCCTCCGTCCCCAGGGAATCAAATAAGGCCGCCCCGGTTACCCAGGACGGCCTTTCCGTCAGCACCTACATTGCAGACAACGCCACACGCTACTTGGCGCGGCCCTCCTCATAGCGCTCGACCAGTTTGGCCTGAACGTCATAAGGCACCTGCTCATAGCCTGCGGGCTTCATGGTAAAGTCGCCCGTTCCGCGCGTGATAGAGCGCAGGCGCGTCGAGTAATCCGTCAGCTCGGCCAGCGGCGCCTGGGCAATGACCACGGTGTCGCCGCGCTCATCGGTCTCCATGCCCGTCACGCGGCCGCGCGATGCCGAGATGTCGCCCATCACGGCGCCGGCGTAGCTCTCGGGGATAGTCACCGTGATTTCCTCGATGGGCTCCAGCACCACCGGGTCGGCATCGGCGCATGCCTTGCGCAGACCGATGCGAGCCGCCGCGCGGAACGCCATCTCGTTGGAGTCGACGCTATGATACGAGCCGTCGTACACAGCCACGCGAATGCCCGTGAGCGGATAGCCGGCGATAATGCCGTCCTTCATGGTCTCCTGGACGCCCTTGTCCACGGCGGGGATGAGCGAGCGCGGGATGCGGCCACCCACGACCTCGTCAACAAACTCATAGCCGTCGCTCGTGCCGTCGGGCCCAATGAGCGGCTCCACGCGCAGCCAGCAGTCGCCGTACTGACCGGCACCGCCTGTCTGCTTCTTGTGGCGGCCCTGAGCGCTTGCCGTGCGGCGGATGGTCTCGCGATACGGAATGCGGATTGGCACGCTTTTGGCCACGACCTTGGTACGGTCCTCCAGACGGTTGAGCAGCACCGAAACCTGTGCCTCACCCACGGCGGAGATGATAGTCTGGCCCGTCTCCTCGTCACGATCGATGCTCATGGTCGGATCGGCCTTGCAGGCCTTCTCGATAAACGTATAGAGCTTTTCCTCGTCGCCGCGGTTCTCGGCCTCGATGGCGATGCGGTACTGCGAGTTGGGGAACTTAAACGCCGCAGCCTCGACCTTGCCGGTAATCGAGAGCGTATCGCCCGTCTCGGCCGCCAGCTTGGGCGCCACGATGATATCGCCGGCATAGGCGTGACCGACCTCGGTCATGTCACGGCCGCACATCACATACAGGTGAGCCAGACGCTCACCCTTGCGCGTACGTGCATTGATCAGCTCAAGGCCCGGCTCAAGCGTGCCCGTCAGCACCTTGATAAAGCTGATGCGACCCTGCTGCGGATCGGCCAGGGTCTTAAACACAAACGCCACCGGGCGGTCATCGTCGCTCGAGATCTTGAGCGAGTCGCCGTCGATGAGCGGCATCTCGCCGTAGTCTGTCGGCGCCGGGAAGTACGTGGCGATGTCATCCATCAGCGAGTTGACGCCCTGCTCCTTAATGCAATCGCCCGCAAAGACCGGCACAAAGATGCGCTCGGCGATCGCCTTGGACAACAGGCCCTCGAGCTCCTCCTGCGTCAGCGTCTCTTCGCCTTCCAAATACTTCATCATCAGCTCATCGTCGGCCTCGGCCACCAGCTCGCACAGATGGTCATGGGCTTCCTCGGCCTGGGCACGATACTCCTCGGGGATCTCCGACTCAACGGCTTCGGTGCCGTTGCAGTGACGCGCCTTCATACGCACCAGGTCGATGATGCCGTTAAAGTCCTCGCCCTCGCCCCAAGGTAGGGTCACGGCGCCCAAGCGCGTACCGAAGCGCTCCTGCAGCAGCTCCATGGTGGTCGCAAAGCTGGCCTCGGGGCGCGACAGGCGGTTCACGAACACCGCGCGCGCCAGGCGCAGGTCCTCGGCGGCGTACCAAAGCTTAACCGTCGTCGGCTGCGGGCCGGCCTCGGCGTCGACCACAAACAGCGCCGTCTCGCAGACGCTCATCGCGGCAAAGGCGTCGCCGATAAAATCGGGGTAGCACGGGGCATCGAGCACGTTGATGCGGGCGCCCTTCCAATCGATCGGCGCGATGGTCGTCGAAATGGAAAATGAACGCTTGACCTCTTCGGGGTCATAGTCGAGCGTGGGCTTGGTGCCGTCGTGGCCGCCCAGGCGGGCGGTCTTACCGGAAAGGTGGAGCATGGCTTCGGCGAGTGAAGTCTTGCCCACCCCGCCTTGGCCTACGAGCACCACGTTCCTTACATTGCCGGTCTTGGGAGCACCCATGATGACCTCCTTGCAGGGTCGCGCGCGATGCGCGACGCCAACGGGGAGAGTTCGCGGTCGATGCCGTCCCGGGAGCAGCATGGTCGGCAGCCGAGCCGACTCACCCTCCAAATGTCCTATGCCACCACCCTACCCTTGCTGCCGCCTGTCCATGCATACCTTTCGGCACGCGTATGGATACGAGCGGCGAGAGGAGGAAGCGGTCATGCAAGATGATTATTGAACCCCGCGGATGCAAATAAAAAACCGCCGCAGACCATAAGACCTGCGGCGGCATCACCTCAATAAACAGTTGAGTAAATAGCTGAGCCTACCCCTCGATACGGCTCAAGAACTCACGCGTGCGCTGCTCGCGCGGATGGTCGATGACCTGCTCGGCAGGACCTTCCTCGACAATACGACCGCCGTCCATAAAGACCACGCGGTCGGCAACGTCGCGGGCAAACTGCATCGCGTGCGTCACGATCACCATCGTCATATTCTGCGCGGCCAGATCCTTGATGACGCGCAGAACCTCGGCCGTCAGCTCGGGATCGAGTGCCGAGGTCGGCTCATCAAAGAACAAGATTTCCGGGTCGAGCGCCAAGGCGCGGGCAATACTCACGCGCTGCTGCTGACCGCCCGAAAGCTCGCAAGGCACCTTGTTCTCGTTGCCCGTCAGCCCCATTTGCGCAATCAGCTCATGTGCGCGGGCCTCTGCCTGCTCGCGCGGGCGCTTAAGCACGCGAATCGGAGCGTCAGTGATGTTTTTCATCACGGTATAGTGCGGGAACAGATTGTAGTTCTGAAACACCAGACCAAACCGCGAGCGCGCCCGCTTGGGCACATCGCCCTTCGCATACACCGCGCCCGAACCCGCATCCGTCGCAACGGCAAGGTCACCAAACGAGAGCGAGCCTCCGTCGAGTGTCTCGAGCAGCGTGGCACACCGCAGCAGCGTGGACTTGCCGCCACCCGAAGGCCCGATAATCGCCACGACCTCGCCACGCTTCACCTCAAGCGAGATATCCTTGAGCACCTCATTGCCGCCAAACGCCTTACGTGCGTTTTCGATTTTCATCACTGAGTTAGTCATGATAATAGTCCAGCTTCTTTTCGGCGGCGCCCAGCAGCATCTCGACCACAAAGTTAAAGACCCAGTAAATCAGCGCCGCGATCGCAAACGGCACCATACTCACCTGCGAGGCGACCAGCGCCTTGGCCGTCGAGAACATCTCACCCACGCCAATGGCAAACGCCAGCGACGTGTCCTTGACCAGCGTGATAATCTCGTTGCCCATCGCCGGCAGAATACGCTTGGCGACCTGCGGCATCACGATATACAGAAACGTCTGCACGCGCGAATAGCCCAGCACCTCGGCGGCCTCGTATTGACCGCGCGGAATGGACTGCAAGCCCGAGCGATAGATCTCGGCAAAATAGCCGGCATAGTTGATGATGAACGCCACAACGCACGCCGTCCACTTGGAATCGGGCGTGAGCGAAATGCCAAACACGTAGTACGGGGCAAAGTAGATGGCAAACATCTGCAGCATGAGCGGCGTGCCGCGCATGACCGAAATGTAGATGCGCGCAATCCAGCGAAGCGGCGCGATTTTGCTCATGCGCATAAACGCCACGGGGATTCCCAGCGGAATCGACCCCAGCAGTGTCAGCACAAACAACTGCAAACTGACCAAGAATCCCTGGCCAAGCATCTGCATCATGACCTGAATAGACATTACTTGAGCACCCAATTATCGAAAGATAGACCATAGCTTGAATACTTATCGCACAGGTCCTTGACCGTGCCGTCCTCATAGAGTGCCTTGAGCGACTCGGTCACGGCGTCGGCCGACTTGGTGTCGCCCTTCTTAAAGCCGACGGCGTAGTGCTCGCTGGACAGCGGCTCATCAAGCTGCGTATAGGCATCGGGCTTGGCGGCAAGCTGATACTGGGCAATCGAAAGGTCGCAAGCCACGGCATCGACCGCGCCGCTCTCGAGCTGCATAAAGGCCGTGTTGTACTCGCCGATCGTGTCGAGCGTGGCAAACGTCGCCGCCAGATCCTTCTGGTCACCCTCGAGTACATCCTGCGCAGCGGAATCGGTCTGGGTAATCACGGTCTTGCCGGCAAGATCGTCCCAGCCTTTGATGCCCGCATCCTTCTTTACCACCAGCACCTGCTCGTTGAGCATGTACGGCTCGGAGAACGTGTAGTCGTCCTCGCGACCCTCCATGGTAAAGCCGTTCCAGATGCAGTTGATGGCGCCGGAGTTGAGCAGCGTGTCCTTGGCATCCCAATCGATGGCCTCGTATTTGACCTCCCAGCCCTGCTTATCGGCAACAGCCTTGGCCAAATCGAGATCAAAGCCGGTGTACTCGCCATCGTCGCCCACAAAGCCGTACGGAGGATAGGACTTATCAAAGCCCACCACGAGCTTCTTGGACTCCGCAGCGCCCTTCACGTCCTTGGCTGCAGCAGAACCGGCAGCGGAGCCCTTGCCGGCACCACCGCCGCAACCGACAAGACCAAGGCCAAGCACCGTAGCGAGCGAGCCGGCTAGACCAACAAACTGACGACGAGACATATCGGTATTCATGGTATTCCCCCTTGATGGCACTTTAGTTAGGTAAAGTGAGTCATGTAACGTTCAGAATCATACACTTTAGTGAGATGGAGTACAAGGGAGGGCTTGCCCGCCGCGTGAGGGGTGTGGGGGTTAAGTTTCCTGCTCTACAGTCCTGCTCACGACGGAGGCCACATTAAGTGGCCTCCTGTTCGTGCGGAACTCGCGATAAACTTAACCCCCACACCCCTCACGCGGCGGGCAACCGTCGTTGGGCTTATCGCTGACACGATTAAACCGCTTGTATATCGTCTGCTGGCTTGACACGGTACAATACTTGCAGCTTTAATTCATGAATTAGTGGAGTTATTGATGGCAGAATCTCGTGCGGAGCGTAAGGCTCGTCGTGCTTTGATCGAGGCGGCTGAGGGGTCGGGGGAGAAAAAATCTTCTAAGAAATCCAAGTCTTCTAAAGCTGCAAAAAGCAAATCGACCAAGAACAGGGCTAAGACCAAGCGTTCTGACTCTCGCCGAGGCGGGGACCAAGCGCCTCGGACTCGTTCCAAGCGCCCGCATAATGATTCGGTTTCGTCTGCGCGTAAGGCTGTGGACCCCAAGTCTCCTTGTTCCATCATGAAAGCTTGCGGTGGGTGCACGGCGCTCAATCGTCCTTATAAAAAGCAGTTGGCAGCTAAGCAGGCTGCTATGGAGGAGCTTTTTGCTGCTCTTTGCGAACGCGAGGGTATTAGCGTCGACCCCATTCGCGGTATGGGCGTCACCTTGGGCGACCCGGGCAAGTATCCTGCGCCGCGTGGTTTTCGTCATAAGGCTGCCACTCCGTTTGCTCCTGGTAAGGAGGGTGCTGTCCACTGCGGCTTCTTTGAGCGCGGCACGCACAAGATCGTTGCCGTACCCGAGTGTCCTGTCGAGGCGCCGGGCGCTCGTCAGATTCTCAACGGCATCGCTCGCGAGGCCGAGCGTCTGCACATTCCCGCCTTTAACGAAGACAAGCATCTGGGGCTGCTTCGCTATGCCGTCGTTCGCTGCGGCTGGCGCACCGACCAGATTATGGTCACCCTCGTGACCGCTCAGCGCGACTTGCCGCATGCGCAGGAGTTCTTTGAGGCCGTCGCCGCACTCGATCCGCATATTGTCACCGTCGCCCAAAACATCAACGGACGCCCCGGTAACGCCATCTTGGGCGAGGAGACTCGTATCGTCTATGGCGCCGAGTGCATGCGCGACCAGCTGCTCGGTTGCGAATTCGATATCTCCCCTACCGCGTTCTATCAGACCAATCCGCAGCAGACCGAGCTGCTCTATCAGCTCGCGATTGACGGCATGGACCCGCAGCAGGGCGACATTCTTATGGACGCTTACTGCGGCAGCGGCACCATCGGTCTGTGCGCCGCGAAGGATGCCCAGGACAGAGGCGTCGGCATTATGCTGCTCGGCGTGGAGCGCAACCCGGCGGGCGTTGCCGACGCACGCCGCAATGCCGAGCTCAACGGCCTCACCCGCAGCGCCTGGTTTATGGCCGACGATGCGACCGATTACATCCTGGATGCCGCCGACAACAACGAACGCGTCGACGTTCTTTCCATCGACCCGCCGCGCGCCGGCTCCACGCCCGAGTTCCTCGAAGCTGCCTGCGCACTTAAGCCGCGCCGCATCACCTATATCAGCTGCAACCCCGTGACTCAAGAGCGCGACCTGCATCAGCTCCTCGACGGAGGCTATCGCCTGCTCAAGATCACGCCCGTCGACATGTTCCCTCACACCGACCACACCGAAACCGTAGCGGTCCTCGAACGCCGCTAACCAACCTCAGTAGATTTTTGGGACAAGAAAGGGGGCGACCCGTCTGGGCCGCCCCCTTCGCTTGGTTTATAAATTCCGCTACATCCCCTTGCGCAGGTCGCACACGCCGGCTGCCGCCATCTCGCGCAGCAGCGTCTCGCGATCGCGCGTCACGATCAGATCCAACGGGAAGTGAATCTCGTCGAGCATCTTGCGAGCGTAATCGAGCCTACCAATTGCCATGCCAATGTGCGCATCGGTCGAAACGCCAATGCCCACGCCCAGCTCAGCGCAGCGCTCGGCGATCTTGCGGCATACGGCCCAATGCTCAGTGTCGACACCGTGTTCAAGACTATGGTTGTTGATCTCGATAATCTTGTGCTTGGCCTTAGCTGCCAACAGCACCTCGTCGATATCGAACGGCACGCCCGAGCGACCCGCGTGGCCCAGCATGAACACCTTGGGGTGTTCCAAGGCATTGATATACATCTCGGTCGTCTGGGCCAGCGTCGCGCCCTCAGCAATCTGCGGATTATGCACGCTTGCAACCAAATAATCCAAATTACGCGTAACCAAATCGAACAGTGAATGCTGACGGCTGTACGAATCGCCGGCGATATCGAGTGTGACAGGAGTGTCCTCGCCAAACAGGCTTCCGTCCAGCGAAACGATATCGGCCTCGGCACCACGCAGCACCAGCACGCCGCTCCAAATGCGCGGCCAGATATCCTGGTTGATAAAGAACTGATAACTGCGCAGGTCATTGGGGCAAGCCGTAACCATAGAGCTCAGATGGTCGGCAGATCCGAGCACCTGCAGGCCACGCTCTGCCGCCCAGTACACATTCTCCTCAATGGTCGAATATGCATGCGCAGAGAACATCGTATGGGTATGAATGTCACAAGAAAGCAGGTAGGGCATCAGGTCTCCTTATCTGGCACGGCCGTCGCTTATATTCATTGTACGCATAGCCTTCGATAGTCGTAAAACCACTCCATCCCAAAGACACAACGTCCATGACAACGGGGTCCGGCTTAACACCAAACCCCGTTTCACGTAAAACATTGTAGGCAGAGCGCTTTACTTTTAACGATACTCGTCCGCCAACTGTTTCCAAGCGGGTAGCGAATTGACAATCGTTTCGTAACTCACGCAATAGCCCAGGCGGAACCAACCCGGCATACCAAAGCTGTCCGAGGGAACCGCAAGCAACTCATACTTCTTTGCGCGCTCGCAAAACGCATTCGCATCGGGCTCCAACGCTTTCACCCATAGGTAGAACGCGCCATCCGGCTCAACATAGGTGTAGCCATACTCCGCTAGTGCGTCGGTAAGCACGGTGCGGTTGCGTGCATAGGCCTCAACGTCACTCGGCTCATCGATGCAGTCGATAATTACGCGCTGGAAGAGTGCCGGTGCGCATACAAAACCCAGCGTACGGGCAGCACCCGCAACAGCCGGCATCAGACGGGCAGCCTGCGGATTGGTGTTGGGAACCAAGATCCATCCGACGCGCTCGCCCGGTAGCGAAAGCGACTTGGAATACGAGTAGCACACCACGGTGTTCTCGTAGATCGAAGGCACCCAAGGCACCTCGGCACCGTACACGATCTCGCGGTACGGCTCATCAGAGATGAGCATAATCGGATTCTCGGGATCGCGCTGAGCGTTGGCCTCGCGCAGAACATTGGCCAGTCGCGTCAGCGTGTCGCGTGTATATACGGCACCGGTCGGATTGTTGGGTGAGTCGATAATGACGGCAGCGGTCTTATCGGTAATCGCCTTGAGCACGTTATCCACGCTCAGCTGGAACGTATCTTCATCGGCGAGCGCCTCGACACACGTACAGCCGGCCTTCTCAATCCACACGCGATACTCCGGGAAGTACGGGGCGATAACAATGACCTCGTCACCCGGGTTCGTAACGGCATTGAGCGTGCAGGTGAGCGAAGCCGCCGCACCCACCGTCATAAAGACGTCCTTGCCTTCATAGCTCGTGCCAAAGCGACGGTTGAGCGAGTCGGCGACGGCGGTACGGCACTGCGGCAGGCCCGGAGCGGGCGTATAACCGTGCAGCTGGTCACTCGGCAGTTCAAGCGCCTTTTTGATGGACTCCGCGACGGCAGCGGGAGCAGGAACGCTCGGGTTGCCCAGCGAGAAATCGAACACGTTTTCCGCGCCGATTTGCGCCTTGCGCTCAAGGCCATAGCTAAAAATCTCACGGATGATGGAGCTCTCCGCACCGCGAGCATACATGGTTTCGTTGATCATCTGTTCCCCTTTCGCATAGGCGCTATTGTACGCTTTAGTTGAGCAAAGTGCCGCAGAATGTTGATTGGGGACAGACTTAAATGCGTGAAAACGCTCATTTAAGTCTGTCCCCAATCAACAGATGGCCCAATATCGCTCAAAAGAAAAAGCCTCCGCAGGTTTCCCCGCAGAGGCTTTCGCCACAAAGACTATTTGTCGGCGTCGGTGTCGGCATCGGCATCGACGACGGCATGGTCATCGTCAGCGTCATCGGATGCCACTTCGGCATCCTCCTGCATGGCCGCCTGCGCAAAAGCCGCGGCATCTGCCGCAAGTTCCTCCTCGCTCATGCGAGGCGCACGCTTCTTGGTCGGCATGCCGGCCGCCTTGGCGTTGCGCTCCTCCTTGGCCGCCAGGATATCGCCCTCGCGCTCAAGGTACGCATCCCACTCGTTGTCGAGCAGGGCGTTCGCGGCGTCGCCTTCGACGGTCTCGCGCTCAAGCAGCACCTTCGCCATCAGATCGAGCTGATCGCGACGGGCGTCCAGGATCTCGACCGCACGACGATGGGCCTCACGCATAATGCGCTGAACCTCGATATCGATGCGGCGCGCCGTCTCCTCGGAGTAATCCTGGTGATCGGCGTAATCGCGACCAAGGAACACCTGATGTTGCGCCTCGCCAAACACTTGCGTGCCCAGCTCCTCGCTCATGCCCAGGCGCGTGACCATCTCGCGCGCCATCTTGGTTGCGCGCTCCAGATCGTTGCTCGCGCCCGACGTAATGTCATCGCACATGAGCTCCTCGGCAACGCGACCGCCCAAGAACACGGCGAGCTCGTCGAGCATCTCGTTCTTGGTCTTGAGGAAGTGGTCCTCCTGCGGAAGCTGCAGCGTGTAGCCCAGGGCCTGACCGCGGCTGACGATCGAGATCTTATGAACCGGATCGGAGTGCTCCAGGATGTGGCCCACCAAAGCGTGACCGCTCTCGTGGTAGGCAATCGTGGTGCGCTCGGCCTCGGTCATCACGCGACCCTTGCGTTGCGGTCCGGCAATCACGCGCTCCATCGACTCCTCGACCTCGTCCATCGAGATCACGGAACGATGACGGCGAGCGGCCAGCAGCGCAGACTCGTTGAGCAGGTTCGCCAAATCGGCACCAGTAAAGCCAACGGTCATCTGGGCGAGCTTCTCAAACTTAACGTCCTCGTCCATCGGCTTGTTCTCGGCATGCACGCGCAAGATCTGCTCGCGGCCCTTCACATCCGGACGGTCGACCGTAACCTGGCGGTCAAAACGGCCGGGACGCAGCAATGCCGGATCCAGGATGTCAGGACGGTTGGTCGCAGCGATCAGGATGACCGACTCGCTTTCCTCAAAGCCGTCCATCTCGACCAGCAGCTGGTTGAGCGTCTGCTCGCGCTCGTCGTGGCCGCCGCCCAAACCGGCTCCGCGCTGACGTCCCACGGCATCGATCTCGTCAATAAAGATGATCGACGGAGCCTGAGACTTGGCCTCCTTAAAAAGGTCGCGCACGCGGCTGGCGCCAACGCCCACGAACATCTCGACAAAGTCGGAACCCGAGATGCTAAAAAACGGCACGCCCGCCTCGCCGGCAACGGCCTTAGCCAGCAGGGTCTTACCGGTACCCGGAGGGCCAACCAGCAACACGCCACGCGGAATCTTGGCGCCCAGCTTGCGATAGCGGTCCGGATCGCTCAAAAAGTCGCGGATCTCCTCGAGCTCCTCGACTGCCTCGTCCACGCCGGCAACATCCTCAAACTTGACCTTAGGGCGCGTTGCCTCGTTGGTCTTGGCGTTGGTCTTGCCAAACTGCATGTTCCTGTTGTTGGCGCCCATCATCTGGCGCATAAAGTAGAACATGATGGCGATCAGGGCGATCGTCGGCAGCACGCTCATCGCCAAGTCGCCCCAAAAATCGGGGTCGTTGGTGTTGACGATGTACTTGGTATCGGGGTGCTCCGCCATAAGCTCGGCAAGCGAATCGGAGCCGACATAGGTCGAGGAGAAGCTCTTGAGCTCGCTCGTGTCGCCCTTGTCCTTTTTCGTCTTCCAGTAATGACCCGCCACGCTTCCGTCTTGAACCGTATAGGTCAAATCTTCGACGCGATCCTGCTTAATGGCGTTGACCATCTCGCTCGTCGCGAGCTTTACGGTATTGCTGGAATTGGCAAAGCCGGAGCCCATGTTAAAGAAGGCGTAGCCCAGAAGCGCGCAAGCCAAAATAAAATACAGCCAGCCCGTACGCGTGGGCTTCTTGCCTCCGGGCATCCCCGGGATCTTAGGCTCCCGGGGAGTCTGGGAATTGTTATCGTTACGGTCGTCGGGCATCTTACGAATAAACCTCCGGTTTCAAAATGCCTAGATACGGAAGGTTACGATAGCGCTCGGCATAGTCGAGGCCGTAGCCCACCACGAAGGCATCGGGGCAATGGGTTCCAACATACTTGGGCGTGACGGCCGAGGTACGGTCCTCAACGTCCTTCCACAGGAAGGCGGCGACCTCCAGAGAAGCGGGCTTGCGGCTCTCGAGGTTCTTCATCAGGTACTTGAGCGTCAGCCCCGAGTCCAGAATGTCCTCGACGATCAGCACGTCGCGACCACGGATGTCGATATCCAGGTCCTTAATGATACGCACGATGCCCGAAGACTTCACACCGTCGCCATAGCTCGAAACAGCCATGAAATCGATGTTGGTCGGCAGCTCGATCTTGCGCATCAGGTCGCCCATAAAGACCACGGCGCCGCGCAGGACCGCAATCAGCACCAGATCCTTACCCGCATAGTCGCGCGTAATCTGCTCGCCCAAGCGAGAGACGATACCGTCGATATCCTCCTGCGTAAACAGAACCTTCTCGATATCCGGATGTTGAGAAGCCATGACAACCCTTTCTTGTGCTTAATCGCCCACACACCGCCGTATGGACGCGAACTACACATTCTAGCAGCGCACGGGGTATATTTTCCAGCCCGCGCACCATCAGCGCGGGAATACCGTCAACGCCGCACAGAACAGCTGGTGCGAGGGGCTAATCCGCGTCAACCACGCGAAGCAGATAAGCCACACGCGTCGCCGCCGTGCATTTAAAACGTTCGTCCGCGCGAACTCCGGCGACCCACACCACAGCACCTCCCGGCGCCGTCCTCACCACGGGCACGCCGGCGCGCTCGGAAACGGGAATGCGAGCCTCGCCTAGCAAGTCGGATACCTTCTTGCTTCGGCCACTCATTCCTAACGGGCACATCACGTCTCCCGGTGCGGGACCGTCCACCCACAGGCGCGCCAATCGCGCCTCTGCAGGGATCTCGCCACGTGAGCCCGCCAGGATCCGCTCACTATCGCTGTCGGCAAAACCCAGGGCAGCCGCGTCTACCAAAGCTGTCACTTCCCCGGCAGCCGCAAGCTCACGGGCGCGGCGCACGATATCGCATCCCGGCTCAACGGCCATCGGCTCTGCGACCAGCATGCGCCCCCCGCCCAACGGCAAACGACCGGGTATGGTAATCCAGTCCGCAACCAGCCCCTCACGAGCCGCCGGCGCCTTAAACGCTAGCATGCCAAACTCGACGCGCGCGTCAATTCCCGCCGGAAGCGTGACCGAGCCTGTGCCTTCGGCAACGCAGGAAAGGACTCGCTCCACATGTCGCATCTCGGGACGAGCGTCCGGATCGATGCGTTTGATCGCCAGTCGCACGATGCGCCGCGCGATTACCACCTCGGCCGCAGCAAGGCGCCTGGCATCGAGCACCAGTGCGCCCGCTGCCTCCTTGCGCAGGCAGCTTCGAAACGCCTGCGCCGACAGCTGGGATAGAAACGCGTCTTCGTCACCCAAGATCTCACAGGCGGCGCCAATCGTCTTGCACACGCTCGCATTACGCTGTGCCACCACTGGCATTACCCGATGGCGCACGTAGTTTCGCAGATACGAGATATCCTCATTGCTCTCGTCTTCACGCCACGGCTGACCATGTACCTGTAGATAGCCCACGAGCTCGCCATGAGTTAGGTCGAGCAAGGGACGCACCACGATATTCCTCCGGCGAGGAATGCTCGATAGACCAGCGGGCCCTGAACCCTTAATCGCGTTCATCAAAAACGTTTCCGCGCGATCCGAAGACGTGTGCGCGGTGCAGATACGAGCCGCCGTTCGCGGCGCCCCCGTCTGGGCGCAGAGTTCGCGAACATACCTCCGCGCCGCGGCATAGCGCACCTCGCGGGCCGCGGCCTCAATATTGCCCGACTCCCCATCAAAATAAGCGTGCTCCACACACAGCGGTAAACCATATTGCGCGCAGAGCTCACGCACAAAGGCCTCGTCGCCATCGGACGCCTTGCCGCGCAGATGATGGTTTACATGCAGCACATGCAGGCGCTCGCGAGCAATGGGGGCAACACCGCGTCCGTCTTGGATATCCAGCTTTGATGTGCACGCCATAAGAAGCAGTGCCGTCGAGTCCGCGCCGCCTGATACCATGAGCACGACAGGAGCAGCCTGCTGTCTCGTCCGGGTCTCATCGACTGCCCCAGGCACGGCATGGTGTCCGTAATGCTGTGATACCGTTGGCATTCGCTTCCTCCTCTATTCGTCCGCACCCATTGTATCCTTTGGAATCTTATGTCTCGTCTGCACCTTCATATCCTCGGCAGTGGCTCTAAAGGCAACTGCGCACTCATCGAGGGCCCGCAGGGGCTCATTATGGTCGATGACGGACTGTCTCGCCGCGAGACATTAAAGCGTATGGCAGAACTGGGGCTCTCGGCAGACAACGTCTCGGCTCTTCTCATTACTCATGAGCATAGCGATCACATCAAGGGTCTCGATGTCTGGTGCAAGCACTGGCACGGCCCCCTCTTTGCCAGCAGGGGCACACTTTCGAGCAAAGAAAATCTTTCGCATCTGCCTGTCGAGGAATTCGATCCCGGTGACACCCTATCCATTGCCGGCATCCACGTGCAAACCTACTCAACGTCACACGATGTCATCAATCCAGTCGGCTATCGATTCGACACCCTCGATGATTCCATCGGCTTTGCCACCGACACCGGAGAGCTATCGAGCCAAGCCATGAACACCCTCGAAGATTGTCGAGTCCTCGCACTCGAAAGCAACCACGATGTGACCATGCTGCGCGAGGGAGAATATCCCCGCTTTCTTCAGGAGCGCATCCTGTCTGAAAGGGGACACCTCTCCAATGGCCAAGCCGCCGAAGCCGCGCGCGAACTTGTTACCGATCGCACCGAACAGCTCATTGCCATGCATATCAGCCAAGATAACAATCGTCCGAGCCTTACCGTCAAAAGCTATGCCAAAGCTCTGGCCGCAACCCTGGATGACGAGGTCGGCAGCTCCGCAACCCTTCTCCAAGGATCGCGAAAACTCTCGATACGCCCTGCGAGTCAGTATCAACCGGCAACCATTCAATAGACTGTCCTAGACAGCAAAAGGGGCCGAGAATCGCTTCCCAGCCCCTTTTGCTGTCTTTTAATAGCGCAGAACACCAACGAAGTTAGTCAATGGAGATCTTCGTAACGTTCTTCTTCTCGACGATCTTGGGAACCGTAACGGTCAGGATGCCGTCAGCGTACTTAGCCGAGAGGCCCTCGCTCGAAGCGTCCTTTAGATACACGCCACGCGTCGCGCTGTACGAGCTGAACTCCTTCTGCAGGAAGTTCTTGCCCTCGTTCTCCTCGTCTTCCTCGACATTCACGCTAATGGACAGACGGCCCTCGTTAAGCTCGACATCGATATCGTCCTTGGCGACGCCGGTCAGATAAGCCTTGACCTCATAGCCGTCGCCCTTATCCTCAACGTCAACGGGAAACGCCTTGGAAGCAATCGAGTTGTTTGCAAGGTCAGTCATATCATCAAACAGATCGAACAGCGAGCTAGCAGAAGGACGAACGCCAAAAACCGAACGATAAGGAACCATGCTTGCCATGTTTACCACTCCTTTTAAGGACTGCCGAGTCATCTTCTAGGTGACTGGGACTTCTTTTGACGCTCTTATATATGCCCACCCAGTGCTCATATATACATCGACTATAAAGTTTTTTGAGTCTAGTACTATAAGCATATCTAAGTGTGTTTGACTCAGGTTTTAATAAGGTTAAGGTTCTTTGAACCAGAGCTTAAATAACAAGTATGTTCACAGCTACAAATAGCAAGGGGCTTACAATGAGCGCGTACACGTTGTTGGTAACGAGCTAAAGGGCATCATGGACGACCAAAACCAGAACAAAATGTTTATGCCGACGCAGGGGGAAGATACTTCCACGCAGCCGCCGCGGTTCCATCGCCCCCACATCTCGCAAGAGCCCATTAATGATCCGGAGCCCGAGTATGTGACGAGAAATCGATATCAAACGCTCGAGGATGCCCAAACGGGACGTAAACATATGGGCGTCGCCTCGGGAGACCCTGTATATCTGAAAGACGCACCATTATCTAAAAACAGCGCAGCTAGTGATGAGCCGATGAAAGCATCCGCCACTCATCGACAAAGAGGTCCTCGACCAAAGCAAACCTTGACGCATTCGGCTCGCTATCTCGAAACGCCAAAACAGGGAAAATCAATCTTCGTTTCGACAAGTAAACGACGCAAGCAGCATCGACTGACAATCCTGCTTTTGATCATTGCGGTCATAGCAGTTGCCCTTGTTATTCGATTTATCTTCTTTAAATAAAGGCTCAATACCAAAAACGATAAGATCGTCTGGTGTAATAGAGTCATTTACGCCCCGTAAACGCAAAAAAGGGGGAGGCCGCGAGGCCTCCCCCTTCTCAATTCAAGCGCACGGCTCGGTGCCGTCCACCGGTCAGCGGCGCCCTGGCCTCCCACGGGCTGACCCCGCAGTACTCTCG
>CABURV010000002.1 GCA_902494035.1 uncultured Collinsella sp. | reverse complement strand
TGAACGTCATGTTCGATGCGGCCGGCGTTAAGCAGACGGTCGATGCCCATGAGGACGGATACCGCATGCTGCACCAGCAGGGGCAGGCCTTGGGCGATGCTTTAATCGAGACCGCTCGCATGGCGCGTGAGGATGACGCTACCGGCATCGATGCCCGCACGGTCGACGTTCTCCTGCCCGCTCAGACACGCGCCGATTTTCACTCTTTGGCTCCGCACCGAACGTATGAGTTTCATGCCGCTGGCGAGCAGCGCACGAGGGTCTATCTGCTCCGACTGGGAAACGTCGAGCTTGTCGGCGTACAACCCGAGGTCTCGAGTGCATTCGGCGCCACTGTGCGCGCCGCTCGGTCCGGCTCTGTGTTCTTTGCCACGCTCGTCAACGGCGGACAGAAGTACCTACCGGCTCCCGACGCGTACGAAAAGATCACCTATGAGGCCATGAACTCCGGTTTTGCCGCCGGATCCCATGAGCGCCTCGTCGAAATCATCATTGCCGCCTTGAATGCGGCGTGACACAGAAGGAGAACGTGCATGAACATTGGACACGCGCGCCGCAAAATCACCCCACAGGGCGACATCTACCTGATTGGCTACCGCAATCTTCCCAACCGTCTTGAACCTGCGACGGGCGTCCATGACGACGTCTTCGCCAACGCCATTCTCTTCCAGCAAGGCGAACGTGAAGTGTTTCTCTTTAATGCCGATGTCCTCGAGTTCGAGGAAAGCATGGCCGAGGAAGTCAAGACAATGCTCGCCGAGCGCTACGGCATTGACCGTGATTGCGTCCTGCTCTCGGCGACGCACGACCATACTTCAATCGTCGCTTACCACCGCAGCTGGTGGACGGGAAAGTTCGACGAGAACTACTACCGCTGGTTCCTCGATACCATTTGCCAATGCTTTGAGGAGTGCCGCGCCAACGCACAGCCCGCGATTTGTCGCTTGGGCAAGCGGGTCATCACCGGTTTCTACGACAACCGCATCATCCCAGGTGAACTCGCCGACAATGAGGTCATTGTCGTATCGTTCTTCGATACCGAAGGCAAGCCATTTGCGGGCTTTGTGAACTGGGCGGTGCATTCCGCTTGCGTCGGACCCGACTGCACGGAGCTCACGAGCGAACTCGCCGGTCTCACCGGCAAAAAGCTCGCTCAGAGTCTTGGTTACTATCCGGCCATGGTCGTCGGTGCTGCTGGCGACTGTAGCGACCGCAATTTTCGCCAGGGACGCGGCATTCCCGAGGTCGAGCGCGTTTCGACCGGTCTTGCCGAGGCGATTTCCCAGATCAAGCTCGATCGCGAGGTCGTTCTCGACCGCATCGAGCCTCAGACGTTCTATCACACCGTTGCCCATGACGACTTTTCGCTCACGCTTAAGTGTGCCGTCATCAGTTTGGGCGGCCTGCATCTCTTTGTGTTCCCGAGTGAGCTCGGCAGCGACTTGGGTATTCGCATGAAGCGCGAATGCCCGGTCGAGGGAATAGTTTGCGGTTACACCAACGGCTATTTCGAGTATTTCCTTCCGGCACGCGAGTACGGCCTCTCCTTTGAGACCGAGCGTACTCAGATTCCCCAGGGCGAACCGGAACGTCTGTGTGACAAGTTCTGCCAGACGACGAGACTTCTCGGCGCAGCAGATTCGCGTTTGTAGACCTGATTGCGTGACATGGGCCAATGAGGCTCGCCGCCATGTGATCGGCATCTTCCATCTTCTCTGCCGTTTCGCATCCCGGGCGTACGTGCGTCCGCGGATTTCAAAGGGGGAAGTGGGTTCCTTGCCCTCCCACGTCGACTACGGAGGCATGAAATCGATGCTATACCCCGCTCAGAAAAAGGAGAATTCCATGAAATACCAGAAGCTTTGCGATGAAATCATCACAAAGGTCGGTGGTCGAGACAATGTGTTAGACGTGAGCCACTGCATTACGCGTCTCCGCTTCCACCTCAAGGATGAATCGCTCGCCCAGACCAATGAGCTTAAGGCGACGAAGGGCGTCGTTGACGTCATCCAGGCCGGCGGACAGTATCAGGTCGTGATTGGTGCCACTGTCGAGGCCGTCTACAACGACCTTGTTCAGATTGGCGGGTTCGACTCCAAACCCGCACTCGATATCGATGAAGGCGACGACGTCAAAAAGGGCGATCCATTCTCGCGTCTGCTGGCCATCATCTCCGAGATTCTGCAACCGGTTCTTGGCGTGCTTATGGCCGGTGGCTTTATCAAGTCGATGCTCGCGCTCTGCACGGTTGCCGGTTGGCTTGCCAAGGACAGCAATACGTATGTGACGCTCTCGGCAATCGGAGATTCGGTCTTCTATTACTTTCCGCTAATCATTGGCTGGACGTCGGCCAAGAAGTTCGGACTTAAGCCCGTTATGGGAATGGCGCTCGGCGGTATCCTCGTCTATCCGACGCTCGTTGCCCTTATGGGCGGAGATCCGCTCTACACGCTCGGCGCCGGTACGGTCTTCGAGTCCAATGTCTACGGTGATATTTTTGGCATCCCGCTGATCATGCAGAATTACTCATCGACGATTCTGCCTGCGATCTTTATCGTCTGGATTGCCTCCAAGGTGCACAAGGCCCTTTCTAACGCGCTGCCCGCGCTTGTGAGCTCGTTCTTCTCCAACATCCTGACGCTCCTCATTTGCGGCATCCTTGGCCTGCTTGTGGTCGGTCCGGTCATGACGGTCCTCTCCAACATCGTTGCCCAGATCATTCTGATGCTCATCAACTTCCAACCCGCCATCGCCGGCTTCGTCATCGGCACGTTCTGGAGCCTGCTCGTCATGTTCGGCCTGCACTGGGGCATCATCCCGCTGTGGTTCCTCGATGTCGCAACCTACGGCTATGACCTCATTAACCCGCTCGTGTATGCAGGCGGTTGTGCCATCGCCGGCGCTGTGCTTGGCATGATCATCCGAACCAAGGACTCCGAGGAAAATGCTGCCGTCAACATTCCCGCCCTTGTCTCTTCGATTTTCGGTGTCAACGAGCCTGCGCTTTACGCCATCTTGCTGCCGCGTAAGCGCCTTATGTGGGCAACCTTTATTTCCGCTGGTGTAGGCGGCGCCATTGCCGGCCTCATGGGTGCCAAGCTCTATGCCTTCGGCGCCTCCGGCCCGCTCGGTTTCCCGAGCTTTATTAACCCTGCCGGCATCGACACGGGCTTTATCGGCCTTGTCATCTCCGGTGTGGTCGCTTTCGTTCTGGCTCTTGTCGCCGCTATGGCGATCGGTACCAAGAAGGACGAGGGCGGTAAGGCACTCAACATCTCGGTGGACTAGTCTTTCTGCGCACTTTAACTAAATATGCCTCGGACGGCGACGTGCCGCCCGAGGCATATTTGTGTTTTGTGCCGTTGTCAGCGTGTTTGCGGACACAAGTCTGCGGTTGTGGAGCAGCGGGGATTATGACGGTCGTGCCGCGGTGGAAGACGCACGGTCGCCCTGCAGGAGCTGACGGTAGGGGAGGAAGCCGATGAACGAGACGACCGCCTGCGAGTGCGCGGCGTTTCGCTTGAGGTAGAGCCTGACCTCGGAGGTCGTCGCGGGCTCAAGCGGCACCAGGGCTACCTTTCCGCTGGCAAGCGATTCCGCCGGCTTGCGCATGAGGAATGAGACACCGGCGCCGCGTGCGACAAGAGAGATGATGTTCTCGGCTCGTTTGCCGGTGAACGTAACACGTGGGCCAAATTCAGCTTCGCGACAAAGGGAAAGGACGAGCTCGCTTACGAACGAGCCTTGGGGAAGCATGAGGAAATTCTCGTCGATAAGGTCGTCTATCTCGACGGCGTCACGTTCGGCGAGCGGATGGTCGAGTGGAAGGACGGCCACGAGCCGGTCGGTCGTAAAGGGAATCTTTTTGAACTCCGGCTCGATGGCGCCGCCGTCACGGATGAAGGCCAGGTCAATGTCCTCGTGCAGGAGCATGCGCTTGAGTGTGTCGCCCTCGCCCTCGATGAGCTCAACAGAATATGAGGGGTTCGCCTGCTGAAAATCGATGACGGCGTCCGTGATCCCATAAGGGGCCATAATGGGGATAGAACCTACGGTGAGGTGCTCGAGCGGCTCACCTGCGCCTATTTGAATGGCGGCAAGATAGCGGTGCTGAAGCGTCGCAATTTTTTGCGCATAGGGGAGGAGCGCTTCACCTTGCGCGGTGAGTGTTACGTGGCGCTGGCTTCGATCGATGAGCTTGCAGCCGAGCTCGTGCTCCATTGCCATGATGTGCTTGGAGAGGGTTGATTGCGACATGAAAAGCAGTTCCGCCGCATCAAGAAACGTGCGTGACTGCGCTAAGATGGCGAATTCGCCAAAGCGGCTGATATCCATAGGGAGGCCTCCGGTACCCTCATTTTGGCAGGTGGCCTAAACCACGACGCCGTTGCAGTGGTCGATTTCGTGTTGGATGATTTCGGCGGTGTAGCCCGAGAAGTTTTTGATGCGGTGGACGAAGTTCTCGTCCAAATACTCAACCTTAATGCGGCGATAGCGGGTACAGGGACGCTCACCGACCAGCGAGAGGCATCCTTCGCTCGTCTGATAGGCATTGACCTGCTCAAGAATTTGCGGGTTGTACATCAGGAGTGTCCTGTTGCCGTCCTTTACGCAGATGATGCGTTTGCGCACGCCGATCATGTTGGCGGCGAGGCCCACGCACTCGTGCTCATGCTCGTGGAGCGTATCCAGGAGGTCCTGCCCGGTCGCGGCATCGTCGGGTCCCGCGTCTTCGGAAGGCAGGCGTAAAAAGAACTCGGATTTCATGATGGGCTTAATCATGGCGGGCTCCTCATGTCTTATGCTTTCGTGGACTTTTAATAATAGCGCGGAAGGAAAGCTGTGCGTCCGCGTTACAATCTTTCGATGTTGGACCATGTTGCCAGATTCGTCGTGTACGGCGTCTGGCGTAAGTCTAGGGCTCATTTTTCGCCCTGGACCGTTCCTCTGGGGCGATGCGACTGTCGTTCCAAGAGGAAGGAAATGCATGGGGAGCAAATCTCAGCAACAAGTTCAAGTAACGCCATCGGCCTCTGCGGCGATTCTCGTCGTAATGTATATTGCAGCCTTTGTTGCCGCGTTTAACGAGAACATCATTAACGTGGCGTTGCATGACATTATGGCAGCCTTTTCGGTGAGTGCCACCACGGCACAGTGGCTCGTCTCGGGCTACATGATCGTGACGTCGATCTTTACGGCCATCATGGCCTTCCTGTCCGGCCGTTTCTCGACGCGCAAGCTGCTGTTTTTCGCATGCGGATGCATGGTCGCCGGCGAAGTCCTGTGCCTGTTCGCTCCGTCATTTAGCGTTTTGCTGCCAAGCCGTATTTTGCAGGCTGCAGGATCGGGCATTTTGTTCCCGCTCATGATGAACGTGGTGCTGTCTTGCGCTCCGCGCGAGAAGCTCGGTCTGTATCTGAGCCTGGGCGGTGCCTGCATTACGCTGGGGCCGGCGTTTGGACCCGTGATCAGCGGTCTTATGTGCACGTTGTTTGGCTGGAGGGCGGTGTTCGTAGTGCCGCTGGTGGGCGGCATTGTGGTCGCTGCGGCGGGCGTAAAGCTTGTTCAGAATGTCGGAGAGCGTTCGAACGCCACGCTTGATATTCTGTCGGTTGTTTTGCTCGCCGCCGGCATTACGGCATTTGTGTATTCCGTAGGCGAGTTCTCGACCAATCTGATTGCCGGCATCGTGACGCTCTTCGCCGCCATTGTGCTGCTCGGCCTGTTTGCGGCCCGCCAGCTTAAGCTCGAGCACCCGGTGCTTAACGTGCGTCCCATGGCGAGCGTTCGTTTTTGGCCTGCGTGCCTGCTCGTGGTGGTGTCGATGATGACGACGTTCTCGATGAGCGTGTTGTTGCCGCTCTATTTTGAGGGCGCATACGGCATGACCGCACTTGTTGCGGGCCTGCTCATTTTGCCGGCAATTGCCTGCAACGCCGTGACCTCGATTGTGGGCGGACGCGTGATGGACGCCCGTGGCGCATGGCCGCTGCTGCCGGTCGGCTTTGCCCTGATTGCCGTGGGGCAGACTGCAATCTCGATGACGGCGGCAGGCATGAACATCGGCGTCGTCGTGGCGCTGACCGTTGTGGTGTATGCCGGAGTCGGTTTGGTGCTGAGCCCCTCGCAGACGGCCGGCTTGGAGACGCTTCCTGCCGCTGAGCATCCTCACGGAACGGCATTGCTCAACACGTGGAACATGATTGCCGCATCGTTTGGCCCGTCGCTGTTTATCGGCTTGCTCTCGAGTTCTGCGGCGACTGCCGGCACCGCTGGCGCTGCGACGGACGTTGCCCAGGCGATTGGATTTGCAACTGCCGTGCGTGTGGCGGCTGTAATTGCCGTGGTCGGATTCGCGGTGTCGCTGGTGTACGCTCGTCGCGAGTCGCACATGTCGCATTAATGTGTGCACATAGATTCTGCAGCTAGATTGGATGGCGACACCATAAACTAATGGACGTTTTGCCGAGAGGCATGAATGTTTAAAGCGCAAAGAGTGCGCGACGGGCCCCGCGAATGGGGCGATGATGCCCGAGAGGGCCAAGAAGGAGTCTCATGTCCGAGAACGAAGAGATCATGAACGAGACCGAGAACGAGACCATGACTGCCGAGGTCGAGGCAGTCGAGACCGTGGAGACCGAAGCTGCCGAGGTTGAGGCTGCTGACGAGGTTTCTGCCGAGGAGGAGGCCGAGGTTGTCGAGGCCGCCGTTGATTACGATGACGAAGAACTGATGGACAAGATGCAGAAGGCCGCCCGCCTGCTGCGTAGCCGTCGCTTTGCTATTTCCAAGGAGGAGGAGGCCAAGGCCGAGCGCATGGCGAACATCGAGCGCGCCATCAAGCTCCTTGACCTCAAGCCCAAGATGGAGCAGAAGGAAATGTCCGACCTGCTGGGCATGCGCCTTCGTGAGCTCGATGGCCTGATGGCCGAGGCCGAGGCTGCCGATCTGGTCGGCCGCATCGACGACGCCGAGGGCGATATGCGCAAGATCGTTGTCTTCGCTGCCGAGGATGCCGCTGAGGGCCTGGTCGAGCTTGCCAACAAGAAGGAGAAGCTCCTGCCCGAGCTTTCTTACGAGGAGGCCACCGAGCTGATGGCCGCTCTCGATAAGGTCATCGCTCCGCTCGTCGCCATGGGCCTGGACGAGGACCGCGGTCCTCGCGGCGGCCGTGACGATCGTGGTGGCCGTGGCGGCGACCGTGGCGGTCGCGGCGGCTTTGGCGGCAACCGTGGTGGCTATGGCGATCGCGGCGGCAACCGTGGCGGCTTCGGCGGCAACCGCGGTAACGACCGCGGCGGTCGCGGTGGCGATCGTGGCGGCCGCAACGGCGGCGGCTTCCGCGGCAACCGTTTCTAGGGGTTACGCGGTTCTACGAACCGCGTAACTAGTTGACGCTGCGCGCCACCCAGGGCGACAATTTGTCATTCAAAAGGCAAGGCATGACCAGAAGGTCTATGCCTTGCCTTTTTCATGCCAACTTGTTCGCCCTGGGCGGCGCTCGCTGGCGTTGCCAAAACATCGGTGTTGTCGAAGTAGTCATTGGGGACGTTCTTAAATGACTACATAGCATGAGAGTGGATAATCTCCCGGTTTGAGCCTGCATCCAAGCTTAAAGTGGGAGATTGTCCACTCTCGTTTCGTTTGATGATTTCGATGCCTACATTTGGAGGAAGAGCTCGTGGAGGCGCGTGTCGTCGTCGAGCTCGGGGTGGAAGGTTACGCCGAGCTGGTTGCCTTGGCGGGCGGCGACGATACGGCCGTCGACTTTCGCTAAGGCCTTGGCGTCGCCGTGGACCTCGACGATGCGGGGTGCACGGATAAATGTTAATGGCACTTCACCGTCGATGCCGGACACCTGGCCCTTGGTGCGAAAACTGCCGAGCTGCCTGCCGTAGGCATTGCGCTCAATGAGCACATCCATGGTTGCCAAACGCGGCGTGCCCTTATCGTCATGGGCGGCAAGATCGTGAGCCAGTAGAATCAGGCCGGCGCAGGTGCCCAGGACGGGCATGCCTTCAGCGATACGGGCACGAAGCTCCTCGAGCATGCCCAACTCATCAAGCAGCTTCCCCTGAACGGTGGACTCGCCGCCGGGAAGTACCAGACGGTCAAAGTCCTGCTTCAAATCGGCCGCCTGCCTCAGCTCAATACAGTGTGCGCCAAGCCCGGATAGTCTTGCCTCGTGCTCGGCAAAAGCGCCTTGGACCGCCAGCACGGCGACCGTTTGGTCTGCATAATCGCTCATGTGCGATCCTTTCTGCCGGACTAGCGTCCGCGCTCCTCCATGATGATTTCGATCTCGTCGGCGTTGATGCCCACCATGGCCTCGCCCAGGTCCTCCGAAAGCTCGGCGATGAGCTTGGCATCGGTGAAGTTTGCCACGGCCTTGACGATGGCGGCGGCGCGCTTGGCGGGGTCGCCGCTCTTAAAGATGCCCGAGCCGACAAAGACGCCCTCGGCGCCCAGTTGCATCATCAGCGCGGCGTCGGCAGGGGTCGCTACGCCGCCGGCGGCAAAGTTCACAACGGGAAGCTTGCCCGTGGCATGGACCTCGCGCACCAGCTCGACCGGAACCTGCAGTTGCTTGGCTGCCTCAAAGAGCTCATCATCGCGCAGGGCAACAACGTCACGAATCTGCTTTTGGATCTTGCGCATGTGACGCACGGCCTGAACGACGTCGCCCGTACCCGGCTCACCCTTGGTGCGAATCATAGTGGCGCCCTCGGCAACACGGCGCAACGCCTCGCCCAGATCGCGGGCGCCGCAGACAAACGGCACGTCAAACTGGGTCTTGTCGATGTGATAGACGTCATCGGCGGGGGAGAGAACCTCGGACTCATCGATGTAGTCGATCTCGATGGCCTGCAGGACCTGCGCCTCGACGATGTGACCGATGCGGCACTTGGCCATGACGGGGATGGAGACGGCCTCCTGGATGCCCTTGATCATCTTGGGGTCGCTCATGCGCGAGACGCCGCCTGCGGCACGGATGTCGGCCGGGATGCGCTCGAGAGCCATGACGGCGCAGGCGCCTGCCTCCTCGGCGATGCGTGCCTGCTCGGGCGTGGTAACGTCCATGATGACGCCGCCCTTGAGCATCTGCGCGAGCTCGCGATTGAGTTTGACGCGGTCGGCCTTGCTGTTCTGTTCTGCCATGGTTGCTCCCTTGGTTGGCATGTGCATTGCTTGACGGAATATCCTATCGGGGAGCTGGGTATGGCGAAATACTCAGTTTTCGAGATAATAACAAGGTCAGACTAATACCAGATTGAATGGCTTAATAAGGTCAGGTGATAGGCTCATGCTTGACTACAATTTGGAAAAACGCGGCGAAGCATCGCTCTATGAGTATGTTTACCAGCAAATTCGAGATGATATCGTAGCTGGACGCATTGCGGCGGGGGAGCATCTTCCGTCTAAGCGCGCCTTTGCCAGTCATCTGGGAATCAGTGTCATTACCATCGAGAATGCATATAGCCAGTTACTTGCCGAGGGCTATATTTGCTCAATGCCGCGTCGTGGCTACTACGCTTGCAAGCTTCCGGATGCACCGGTTTTGGCTTCGGCTGCGGAGGGCATCGACCGGGATGCCGTCTCTGTGGACTCCGGCGTGCATGATGCCAGCGGACAGGTCGAGCGATTCGATGCGCTTTCTCCTTCCGCTTTGGAGGCGGCGCGGCTTTGGCAAAGCGCACTGCGGGCGACGCTGGCATCCGAAGACGAGCGCGAGATCTTTTCGCCCGCACCGGCACAGGGCACCGTTCGGCTACGATGCGCAATTGCTCATCATCTGCGCGGGACGAGGGGTATGAATGTCGACCCCAATAACATTGTTATCGGCGCGGGCGCTCAGCTGCTCGATACCATGTTGGTTCAGTTGCTTGGCGCTGACAAGGTGTATGCCGTTGAGGACCCGGGCTATTTACGTCTGACGCGCATTTATCAGGCTATGGGCTGCAAAGTTCGACATATCCCGTTGGATGATGAGGGGGTGGACTTGAGCGCTCTGCAGAAAACCGGGACCGATGTACTTCACCTGATGCCGTCTCACCAATATCCAACCGGCCTTGTGACGAGCATTGCGCGTCGCTATGCGCTTCTGAGCTGGGCCGCCGAGCGACCAGGTCGGTATCTCATCGAAGATGACTTTGATTGTGAGTTTCGCCTTGCCGGGAAGCCGATTCCCGCGCTCGCGTCGATCGATGCCGCCCAGTCGGTTATATACACCAACACGTTTTCGAAGAGCCTTTCATCGGCGTTGCGTTTGGCGTACATGGTGTTGCCCGATGAGTTAATGGAGCGGTTTAGGCGCAACCTTGGTTTCTACGCCTCGTCGGTGAGCTCTGTTGATCAGGTCGCTTTGGCGCGTTTGCTGGAATCGGGTGATTACGAGCGACATGTGAACCGCGTGCGCGTTCGTGCTCGCGAGGCGCGTGATGGCCTGGCGGCGCTTGTACGGAAGGTATTTCCGGCAGGAGAAGTCTCGATCGAGCATGCAGACGCGGGCCTTTACTGCACCGTGGTTGCGGAGCGCGGAGCGGGCGGAAGCTCTTTTGTGCGGGCCCTTACGCGCTCGAGTATCCCTTTTGTCGATATCAGTGACTGTTATTGGTGTGCCGATGGCGCATCTGTCCCTGAAAACTCAAGTCAAATTCTTGTTCAGTATGACGATTTGAGTCCAAAAGCGCTAAATACCTTGGAATCGCAGCTAATGGGAGCACTCTGCAACCTAAGTGAGTAGGCTTTTGGAACTTTGGCGACCAGGCAGTTTTGTAACAATCTATCTACCTGCGGTTTTGAAAAACAGGATGACCGGGCTGCTCGGGATGTTCAAAAAAGTCTACTCACTTGTCGCGCAAAGCTTCTGCATGAGAAAAAAATGGGGTTTTCAACAGAACTTCGTCCAGCTCTCGGCAAGCTTTTGGCCAGTTGGGGAGGGCTGTTGAAAACTTGGCAGTCCGTTCGGCACCATTTTTGGCGCGTTCGCGCCAATGCGTGACTGACTGGGTTGAAATTCGTGGTTTCCTGTGCGTATGAAGGATCTACTTTGTGACATATCGGCTTTTAGGTATTGGCGTTTGCCCCCTCAGGTCCGCGCTCTATGTCCGCCGCTTCCACGGCCGGAAGAAGACCGGCAGCGATATGACCTCGCCCGTAACCCGACGGCTGCGGTTGTGTTCGGCTTTCCGTTGTATACATTGGTTCGGACGAGAAACAAACGGACTTGTCCTGCCAGCATTAGGCAGCGGCTGTTTCTTGGCGAGCTCCCCAGGGAATCCGTGCTGGAAACGGAGCATGGGTTTTTGGTTACGTCTCCTCTACTGACGGCATTCATCATGTCGCGGCATCTGACGGATCTTCAGCTTCTTTTGGTATTGGCGGAGATGTGTGGCTTGTTTGCGGTGTGCGCTCTGCCGGCGGCACTTGAGGCGGAGCTTAGGCGTGCAATTGATTCAGGTGCGATTTTGACAACGTTCGGTTGGGTGCGCTGTCCGTCCGAGGGCGGCACCGCCTCAAATTTATGGCGTCGAGACGCTTTGGTTTTGGGCGGAGACCTTGACCGTTTTTGTTCAGATGTTTGCGGGATGCGTTACGGCAATAGATTTATGGCGGTATCGCAACTCGTTCCATTGGGTGCCGCGTCGCCTTTTGAGGTCGAGGCGTATTTGCTACTTGCACTGCCGCGATTCCTGGGAGGCGAAGGGTTTTGCGGCATAGAGCTTAATGTTGAAGTGATGCTAAGCACAAGTGCTCGAGCGATTGTGGGAAAGTCCCGTGTGTATATCGATCTACTTCTGTCTTCGCCGGACGGCAGGCGACAGGTGGCCATTGAATGTCAGGGAAAGGCCTCGCACGGACGCGCAGGGGATGGCTTGCGTGACGCTGACCGCATGACAGCCCTTCAAGCCATGGGCTACGATGTACTTCTCCTGACACACAGACAGATATCCGATGAGGATAGATTCCGCGCGATCGTTAAGGCCGTATGCAGGATGCTCGATGCTGAATATCGTGATAAAAGCTCAGATGAGCAAAGGGCTGAGACATTACTCAGGTCTGAACTATTTGTTGACTGGACAAAATTGGGAGTAATCGACGGAAAGATGCCCGTTAGACACAAAACAGCTCGATCGTGGACGGCTGCGGTTCTAAGTGAGTAGACTTTTGACACTTTGGCGACCAGGCCGTTTTGCAACAAGTCATTTACCTGCGGCTTTATAAAGCAATATGGATGGCGTGCTTGGCAAGTTCCAAAAAGTCTACTCACTTAGTTTTTGACGAGAAACCTATGCCGAAGGCGGTCCTATTTCAGGGAGTTAACAAGTTTGTGAGGCACGAAAAAGGCCCGAACCATGTGGTCCGGGCCTTATAAAGCTAGAGAATGTCTCTCAGGCGATTGGCTTAGCCGAAGTAGCGCTTGAGCAGGCCGGCGAAAGCCTTGCCGTGGCGGGCCTCGTCGCGAGCCATCTCGTGCACGGTGTCGTGGATGGCATCGAGGCCGGCGGCCTTGGCACGCTTGGCAAGATCGGTCTTGCCGGCGGTGGCGCCGTTCTCGGCCTCAACGCGCATCTCGAGGTTCTTCTTGGTGGAGTCGGTCACGACCTCGCCCAGGAGCTCGGCGAACTTGGCGGCATGCTCGGCCTCCTCGTGGGCAGCCTTCTCCCAGTACAGGCCGATCTCGGGATAGCCCTCGCGATGGGCGACGCGAGCCATGGCCAGGTACATACCGACCTCAGAGCACTCGCCCTCAAAGTTGGCGCGCAGGTCGGCAACGATGTCCTCGGAGACGCCCTCCATCTTGGCGACGCCCACGACGTGCTCGGCAGCCCACTCGAGCTGACCCTCCTCCTGCTTCAGGAAGCGAGAACCGGGAACGCCGCACTGGGGGCACTTGAAGTCCTCGGGCAGCTGGTCGCCGTCGAACTCTTCCACATAACCGCAAACGGGGCAAACAAACTTCATGATTCGATCCTTTCGATCGATGGCGATGGGGCGCTTGTCCGGTCCCGTAAGGGCCCTCTCCGGACGTGCGTCTTGACGGGTTCTATTATCCATAAATGCAACCAAATGTGAAGCCTATTAGGAATGATTTTTAATAAAACAATTTTGAGATATGAAGATGTTGATTGATTAACGATTGACATGTCGTCTGTGACCTCCGATGAGTAAAATCGGTCGAGCAAATGTTGACCAATCAACAAATGAGGGAGCCTCCTTTATGCATCTAGCCCGCCGCGCCTGGTGCCGAACGTATCAAACGGTTTTTCGCATCGCATTGCCGGTGCTGCCCTATACCGAGCCGCGCATTTTGGAGCATGCCGAGGATGTGCCCGCGGTGCTTCAAAAGCGCTCGATCCAGAAGGTCCTTATCGTGACGGACCCTGGTATTGCACGTTTGGGGCTCACGGCATCACTCGAGCGTGCGCTTACGGCTCAGGGGGTTGGCGTTGCGGTCTATGCCGAAACGCGTGCGAACCCCACGGTCTCGAATGTGGAGGAGGCGGCGTCCCTGTATCGAGAGAGCGCCTGCCAGGCTGTTATCGGCTTTGGCGGTGGCTCGGCCATGGACTGCGCCAAGGGCGTAGGGGCGCGCATTGCGCAGCCAAACAAGCCCATCAACAAGATGCGCGGCCTGCTGCGGATTCATCGTCGCCTGCCGCTGCTCATCGCCGTTCCCACTACGGCAGGTACGGGAAGCGAAGTCACGCTCGCGGCGGTTATCACCGATGACGAGACGCACTACAAGTACCCCATTAACGACTTTGTGCTTATCCCGCGCTTTGCGGTGCACGACCCCGAGTTTACGCGCGGTCTGCCCGCCTCCATTACGGGGCAGACGGGTATGGACGCCCTGACGCATGCCGTCGAGGCCTTTATCGGGCGAAGCACCATGCCCTATACGCGCAAGATGGCACGACAGGCGGTGCAGCTCATCCACGACAATTTGCTCGAGGCCTATGAGCATGGCGACAACATGCGTGCGCGTCGCAATATGCTTTCGGCGGCGTATAAGGCTGGTGTTGCCTTTACGCGCTCCTATGTTGGATATGTGCATGCCATCGCGCACAGTCTGGGCGGCCGATACGGAATTCCGCACGGTTTGGCCAACGCGATCATCCTGCCGCATATGCTTCGCGCTTATGGCGAAGCTGCTACTCCTAAGCTCGCCGATCTCGCCCGCATGGCCGGCATCGCGCCGGTTAACGCGCAGGACAGCCTGGCGGCCGAGGCCTTTATCGATTGGATCGATTGTATGAACGAGACCCTGGGAATCCCCAGATATGTCTCGGGCATTCGCCGCTCCGACATTCCGCAGATGGCGGCACATGCCGATGCCGAGGCCAATCCGCTGTACCCCGTTCCGCTTTTGATGGACCGCCTGGAGCTCGAGCATATGTACGAGGTCGTCGCGGGTGGTATGTTTGAGGACGAGAACTAGGAGGGTCCATGAACACCGAGGAAATTGCGCGCATCGTCGGCGATCAGCGCGCCTACTTTAAGACGCACGCTACGTTTGATGTCGATACTCGACGTCGCGCGCTCGTGAGTTTACGCGATACGGTACGGGCGCACGAGGCCGATATTGCCCATGCGCTCAAGACCGATTTGGGAAAGTCGCATGACGAGGCATATATGTGCGAGATCGGCACGTCGCTTTCCGAGATTCGTCATCAGATCGCTCATGTGGCTCGATGGAGTCGTCCGCGCCTGCGTCCGTGTGATCTCGCTAACGCCGTGAGCGTGTGCAAAACGCAAGCCGTGCCCTATGGCGTCACGCTGATCATGGCTCCTTGGAACTACCCGTTTTTGCTGACGCTCGAGCCACTCGCCGGCGCCCTTGCCGCGGGCAATACCGTGGTCATCAAGCCGAGCGCCTATGCTCCGGCATCGAGCGCGGTGCTCAAGCAAATCTGTGAAGAGGCATTTGATCCGTGCCTGGTGACGGTTGTCGAGGGCGGGCGCGCCGAAAACGAAGCGCTGCTCGACGAGTGCTGGGACAAGATCTTCTTTACCGGTAGCGTTCCGGTCGGCAAGCTCGTCATGGAGCGCGCGAGCAAAAACCTCACGCCCGTGACGCTTGAGCTGGGCGGAAAGAGTCCCTGCATCGTGGATGCGACGGCAAACTTGAAGGTCGCGGCACGACGTATCGCCTTTGGTAAATGGCTCAACGTGGGGCAGACCTGCGTGGCGCCCGACTACCTGCTGGTCGATACGCGCGTGCACGATGAGCTGTTGGGCCTCATCAAGGAGGAGGTCCGTCGCATGTTTGGCGAGCACCCGCTCGACAACGAGGACTACGGTCATATTGTCAACGCCAAGCATTTCGCGCGCGTACGCGGGCTGATCGATCCCGATAAGGTTGTGCTGGGAGGAACGGCGCGCGAGTCGTCGCTCAAGATTGAGCCGACGATCCTAGACGGCGTGGCGCCTGAGGACGCCGTGATGCAGGAGGAGATTTTCGGCCCCATCTTGCCGGTGCTGACGTTTGAGAGCCTAGACGAGGCCGAGACGTATATTACAGATCGTCCGACGCCGCTGGCTCTGTATATCTTTAGCCAGGATCGCGCAGTTCAGCAGCGCTTTGTGCGTTACGTGCCCTTTGGCGGCGGCTGTGTCAACGACACGATCATGCACTTGGCTACGAGCCATATGGGCTTTGGCGGCATGGGCGCGAGCGGTATGGGGCAGTACCATGGACGCGAGAGCTTCGATACGTTTAGCCACAAGAAGAGCATCGTGAACAAGGCAACGTGGTTGGACGTGCCATTCCGCTATGCTCCTTACGCAAGCTGGAAGCACAAGTTCGTGCGCATGTTTGTGCATTAGAATCAGATGGTGTAGCGACAAACGGTCGAAAAGGCGCGGGTGGGGCGAATTTGTGTCCGCGCGAGTTCGTAGACTTCTCTGTAAGGTTAAACGCTGGTTTATCCGGCCGTTAGGGGAGTTGCTATGTACGAGCCTTCACGTGTTCTTCTGTCATTTCACATTGCAGGATTTCAGTATGCCGACGGCGCTTTGGTCCTAGGCGATCTTAAAGCGGGCGATAAACTGACGCTGTGCACCGAGCGCGATAATCCCCATGACCCCGAGGCGGTTGCGATCTACTATGGCAAGACCAAACTTGGCTACGTTCCAGGAAACGAGGTCGGCCCACTGTCCTTGATGATGTATTACGGCCACGAGGACGTATTTGAGGCCCGTGTGCAACAGGTTGCCCCCGAGCGCAGTCCGTGGCATCAGGTGCGCGTTGGCCTCTATGTGGTGGATGCTCGCTAGTCGGCAATGGAGGCTGCCATGTTTGATGACGATGATCTGTTCGATCTGACGGATGACCCGTTTGAGTGGGATATGCTACTCGATGACGATGAGTTGGAGCAGGACCGTAGGAAACGGCAGGACAAGAAAACTCAGGGTGACGCTTCGAAAAAGCAAGGCAAGCGCCGCCGAGGTCTGTTCGGCGGGCTCTTTGGATAACCGCCGCATCGCTGCGTCTGTATACTTAGCACGAGTTGAACGCGTTGCGAAATGAGGGCATAGACGATGATGTGGTTTACCGCCGACCTGCACCTGGGCGATACGAATATCTTGCACGACATGGATCGGCCGTTTGATTCGGTCGAGGAGATGAACCGCAAAGTCATCGATGCCATCAATGAGTGCGTGGCTGTGGACGACCGCCTCTATATCTTGGGAGACTTTACCTATCGTTTGCCCCTGGCGGAGGCGGTGCGCCTGCGCGAGCGCATCGAATGCCAGAATGTGACGCTCATCCGTGGTAACCATGACAGCGACTGGGAAGATCCAGCTGCGCCCCAAATCTGGGAAGACGTGCGTGATTACCTGGAGGTTGCTCCTGGCTATGCCAAGGGCCATCGTCTGGTTATGAGCCACTACCCCATGCTCAGCTGGAACGGCAAGGCACGTGGCGCCATCATGCTGCACGGGCATATCCACAGCAGGGGTGACCGCACCAACGCACGCAACCGCGATCGCGAACGTCCTATCTTTCGCTACGATGTCGGCCTCGACGCCAACGAGTACAAGCCTGTAAGTCGAGACCAAATCCTCGGTTTCTTTGGACTGTAATTCTCGAACCGTCACACAAACCGCCACAAAGGGGACAGGCACCTTTGTGGTGTTTCTGGCGCCGTTGCCATTATGGCGGCGCCTTTTTTGTCCGTGCGGCGCGGTAGAGTGTAGGCGGTTAAAATTTGCGTCCATCGAGGAGCTGCTATGAACGAGATCAAGTGCCCGCATTGCGGCGAAGTTTTTAAGGTCGATGCGTCCGGCTATGCGGATATCGTCAAACAAGTGCGCGATGCTGAGTTTTCGCGCGACCTGGATGAGCGTGTGAAGGCAGTCCAGCGCGAGGGCGAGCAAGCGCTGGAGCTTGAGCGCTCGCGTTCGACGGCTGCCTTGCAAAAGGCAGAGTCTCAGCGCAACGCCCAGCTTGTCGAGCAGAAGAACGCTGCAGCTCAGCAGCTGGCACAAGAAGTCGCCAAGCGCGATGCCGAGCTTGCCGAGCTGCGCGCCAAGCTCGAGGGCGCTGCCGCAGAGCGCGAGAGTGCAAGCCAGCGTGCGGCGGTTGAGGCCCGCGCCGATGCTCAAAAGGAAAACGCCGAGCTTCAGCGCGAAATCGACAATTTGCGTGCGCAGTTGGGGCGCAAAGATGATGAAGCCAGGCTTGCCGAGGCGGCGGCACGCAATGCTGCTCAAAACGACCTGTCCGCGCGCGACGCTCAGATTGCCGAGCTGCAGGCCAAGCTCGCCGCGGCGGACAAGGCCCAGGAGATGGCGCTTGCCGCTGCCGCGGCAGAGTCGCAGCGTGAGCTCGATGCCGCTCGCAGCGAGGCCGAGCGCGCGCTTACTGACTATCGCGCGAAGGTGCAAGAGAAGTTTTCCGCCGCAAAGGCTCAGTCCGAGCAAGAGGCCGAGGGCCTGCGTGCCCAGCTGCGCGAGCAGGAACTGATGGCAAAAATGAACCTGTCAGAGGCGGTCGCCGCGGCGGAGCGAGAGCGCGATGAGGCACGTGCCAAGCTGACGAGCGAGCTGGCGGTGCGCGATTCTCGCGAGGAGCAAGCCAAGGCGGCACACGAGCTCGAGCTTGCGCAAGCCAAGCGCGCGAGCGATGACCTGATCCGCTACAAGGATGAAGAGATTGAGCGCCTTAAGGACATGAAGGTCCGCCTGTCCACCAAGATGGTGGGCGAGTCGCTCGAGCAGCACTGCGAGACCGAGTTTAACCGTCTGCGCATGACGGCGTTTCCTAACGCGTATTTCGAGAAAGATAACGATGCGTCCGAGGGTACCAAGGGCGACTTTATCTTCCGCGAGTGCGACGCGAGCGGCAACGAGGTCATTTCGATTATGTTCGAGATGAAAAACGAGAACGACGAGACTGCGACCAAGCATAAAAACGAGGACTTCTTTAAGAAACTCGATCACGATCGTCGCCAGAAAGGCTGTGAGTACGCGGTGCTCTGCACGCTGCTCGAGCCCGAGAGCGAGCTCTATAACGCAGGGATAGTCGACGTGAGCTATCGCTACGAGAAGATGTACGTGATTCGCCCACAGTTTTTCATTCCCATGATTACGCTTCTTCGCAACGCCGCTATGGGTTCGCTTCGCTATAAGCAGGAGCTGGCGGAGTACAAACAGCAGAATATCGACGTTACGAACTTCGAAGCCAAGATGGAGAAGTTCAAGAACGATTTCGGCCGCAACTACGAGATTGCGAGCCGCAAGTTCCAAACGGCAATCGATGAGATCGACAAGACGATTAGCCATCTGCAGAAAACCAAGGAGGCGTTGCTGTCCTCCGAGAACAATCTGCGCCTAGCCAACAAGAAAGCCGACGATCTTACCATTCGCAAGCTCACGTGGGGCAACAAGACCATGAAAGCGGCGTTTGACGAGGCACGCGGGACTGCGCCAGAGACAAACGATGAGCCCGCCGAGGCGGATTCGTATGAGGTCGAGGATGCCGAGTAGGGCATAGCGTATAGTGCAAAAGCGGGGCCGCTGGCGATATTGCCAGCGGCCCCGCTTCGTTTTGTTCCAGTATGTGCGGCTAGTCCTCGAGCAGGTCCTCGATAAAGCCGACGCGGTAGTTCTTAAAGATGACCTCGCCGCCGTCCTGCGTGGCGTCCAGATCGACATCGCCCATGATGCCAAAGTCGTGGTCGCCATCCTCGTCGGCAAAGATCTGGTGCACGTGCCATACGTGTGCGGTCTTCTCGTCAGACTCGTCGATGGAAAACATCGCGGCGCTGCGGGCATCTCCGTCGGTGAGGATCTCCTCGTGCTGCTCGTGGTAAGCGTCGAGTGCCTTTTGCCAGCGGATCTCGCTCATGCCCCAGTCGTCGTCGAGCTCGCCCAGGTCGCGAACGTGCTCGCGGGCGGCAAGGGTCACGCGGCGGAAGAGTGCGTTGCGCACCAGCAACGTGCAGCCTCGGCGGTCCGCCACGACCTCGTCGATGCCCTGTGGCGGTGCGGCATCGAGGGCCGCCGGGTTGCCGGCGTTCTCCCACTCGTCCACCAGGCTCGAGTCCACCGAGCGCACCACAAAGCCCAGCCACGAGATAATGTCGCGCAGGCGTTCGTCGCGCTTCTCGATGGGCACGGTGCGGTCGAGCGAACGATAGGCCTCTGCCAGGTAGCGCAGCAAAATGCCCTCGGAGCGGGCGATGCCGAGTTTTTGAATGTAGCCCTTAAAATCGCTCGCGCTTTCCAGCATGTCGCGCAGCACGCTCTTGGGCGAGAGCTGGTAGTCGTTGGCCCAGGGTACTTCCTGGCAGTACTTGTCGAAGGCGGCATCGAGCAAGTCCTCGAGCGGCTTTTCGTAGGTGACATCCTGGATGCGCTCCAGGCGTTCCTCGTATTCGACGCCGTCAGCCTTCATTTCGGCCATCGCGCGGTCGCGCGCAGCGCGCTCCTGTGCGCGCAATACCTGCTTGGGGTCCTCGAGCGTAGCCTCGACCATCGAGATCAGATCCATGGTATAGGTCTCGCTCTCGGGGTCGAGCAGCTCCAAAGCGGCAAGCAAAAATGGCGAGAGCGGCTGGTCGAGCGCAAAGTCCTCGGGCAGATCGACCGTCAGCGCATAGTCGATGTCTGGTGCGGCGTCAGTCGGGGCGTCGGGCGCGGTCGGCACCTCGGTGCGAACGACGACGCCGGAATCGATGAGCGTGGCGAAGATTTCGTCGGCGCGAACCTCGAGCTTGGCCTTTTCCTCGGGGGTCTGCAAGCTCGTCTCGATGAGGTCGTGTACGCGGGCTCGGGCATCGCCGCCCTGCTCGACCACGCTAATCACCATGGAGTGTGTGATGCGCAGGCGCGGCTTGAGCGTCTCGGGCTGCGTCTCGATCAGGCGCTCAAAGGTCTGCTTGTTCCAGGTGACAAAGCCCTCGGGGGCCTTCTTCTTTTTAATCTTGCGGAGCTTCTTGGGGTCGTCGCCCGCCTTGGCCATGAGCTTGGCGTTCTCGATCTCGTGCTCCGGGGCCTCGCCGATGACCATGCCCTCGGTATCGAAGCCCGAACGGCCGGCGCGTCCAGCAATCTGATGGAACTCGCGGGCGCGCAGGCGACGCATTTTGTAGCCGTCGAACTTGGTGAGCGCGGTGAGGACCACGGTGTGGATGGGCACGTTGATGCCGACACCGAGTGTGTCGGTGCCGCAAATGACGGGCAGTAGGCCCTGCTGCGCCAGGCGCTCGACCAGGAGGCGATAGCGCGGCAGCATACCGGCGTGGTGCACACCGACGCCGCAGCCAAGCAGGCGCTTGAGAATCTTGCCAAAAGCCGTCGAGAAACTCGTGCCCTTGGCCGCTTCCTTAATAGCCTCGCGCTGCTCCTTGCTGGCGATGCCAAAGTTGGCGAGCGACTGTGCCGTCGCAAGGGCGGCGTCTTGGCTAAAGTGCACGATATAGAGCGGGGCCTCGCCGCGGCGCATCGCGAGCTCGACGGTGCCCTCGAGCGAGGTCGTCACGTAGTCGTAGCTCAGCGGCACGGGGCGCGGGGCATCGACAACCAAGTCGCAAGCAGCGCCGGTGTGCTCCTCGAGTGAGGCGGCGATGGCGGTAACATCGCCAAGTGTGGCGCTCATGAGCATGAATTGCGTGTGGGGCAGGGTGAGCAGCGGCACCTGCCAGGCCCAGCCGCGGTCGGGGTCGGCAAAGTAGTGGAACTCGTCCATGGCCACGCAGCCCACGTCGGCGTCCTCACCCTCGCGCAGCGCATCGTTGGCAAGGATTTCGGCCGTGCAGCAGATGACGGGCGCCTTGGTGTTGATATGGGTGTCGCCGGTGATCATGCCGACGTTATCGCGGCCGAGCACCTGTACCAGATCGAAAAACTTTTCACTGACCAAGGCCTTGATGGGGGCCGTGTAATAGCAACGTTTGCCCTGCGCCATGCCCATAAAGAGCATGCCCAGCGCGACGAGCGATTTACCCGATCCGGTCGGTGTGCCTAAAATGACGTGATCGCCGGCAGCCAGGTCCATGAGGGCCTCTTCTTGGTGGTCCCACAGCTCAATGCCGCGATCGCTCGTCCATTCAAAGAAGCGTTCGAAGGCTTGATCGGCCGTGAGCCATGGCTCGGGCTCGCTGCCGTCCTCGGGCTCCCACCAGGTGGGGGAGAGTGCGCCGAGCGAGCCAAACTCGGCCTCGGTTCCCGTGCCGCCCGAGAATGAGCTGGCGGCCCCGGCACCGGAAACGGTGCTGGCGGCGGTATCTGTCGTGGTCTGTGCCATGTGGTTGCTTTCTCTCGCGATTGTCCGCCAACTATTATGGCGTAGCGGCGCCGCGGGGTGCCAGCGCGCGAGAAAATGCAGGAAATGGGCGCGTGAAGCTAGTGCTCTTGCGGCAGGTGCTTCTTGCCTTTGCGGGCGCGGTTTCTAAAGTTCTCGACGGCTTCTTCCATGCCCAGAGGTACATAGGTGAGCTCATCGAGGTTATCGGGCAGGTAGCAGGCAAGGCTTTGCTCCTGCGCGCGTCCTACTGTGAGCTGTTCGTCGGTTGGCTGCGCTCCGGGCATGGCGCAAATGCCATAGACGACGGCACCCATCTCGCGCGTGCGGCGCTCATATTCGGTCTCGGGATGCTCGGGATGGTCTCGGCGGACGTTGTCGCTTACCCAAAGCGTGTCGTAGCCGGCCGCGGCAAACTGCCCCAGGGCGTAGTCGCGCAATGGCTTGCTGTCGGTGCGCAGCGTGACGGTGGCGCCGGCTGAAAAGAGCGGGCGGTAGAGAATCAAATGGTCGACATGGACGAGTCGTTTTTTGGCGTACTTGGCCTTGGGCTGCGGCGTGGGAAAGTTGATGGTGATGGCATCGAGCTCGCCTGCGGCAAACAGCTGTGGCAGCGATGTGGCGCCTCGGGGCAGGACGAGTGCGTTGGATAGCGCCTGCTCGCAGATTTTCTGCGCGGCATAGGCGATGCAGATGGGCTCCTGGTCCATGCCGACAAAGAGCGTGTCGGGCTCACGGCGAGCGCGCTCAACCAGATAGGTGCCTTTGCCGCAGCCCAGATCCAGATGAAGGTGTTCGAAGGGCTTGCTGCCAACTGGCGCGCAAGCCTCGCGCCAATCTCCGGCATAGATTTCGGGGTTCGTCTCAATCGCATCGGCGTAGCGCTCCAGGCGCTCCTCGAGCACAAAGTTCTTAGGCGTGCGAACGTGGACGGCTCCCATGAGGCTCCTTGGTCATAAGTATGGAACGTATAGCTGCGCGTTCCGTCAATGGGTTGAAAAAGGGGTGGGCATAGTTTGCCCGAAAGACGTGGTGCGGCTCGACGGCGAGTCGTCGGTGGCTACAGGCGCTTGAGAATCACATAGCGGTTGAGATCTCCGCTGCGACCGTCGGCATGGAAACGCTCAAGCTCGCGCACGGGGACCTCGCCGCTCTTGTAGAACGTACGCACGCCGCGCACCAGGTCGGTGATCTGCTGATCGTCAAAGTGATGGCAATAGCGGTAGGCGTGGCGGTCGTTTTGCCAGCCAATGAGGTGGTCACCGGCTTCAAACTGCGCGGAATCGTAACCCTCAAACGGCGGGGTGAGCTCGGCGCGGGCCTCGGCGCGAACAGCCTTGCGCGCCATGCGCTCGTCGTTCATAAACTCCCAAAAGCTGATGGCGATGATGCCGCCTGGGCGCGTCTGGCGCACCAGGGCGTCGAGCACGCGTACGCGGTACTCGCACGACGGCACGTGGTGCATAAATCCAAAGCAGACCGAGATGTCGGCGAGCGGGGCGTCGAAAAGCACGTCGGGTGTCTCGGCGGGGTTGAGCTTCATGAGGGCGTCGAGCACATCGAGTTCCTGGAAGCGCAGGTTGGGAATGCGCAGGGCGTGGCCATGTGCATCGATAGCCAAATCTTGACACGAGTCGACACCATAGAACTCAAACGGGCAACTGGCATCTGCCGAGGGGTTTGCGCCGTTGACGCCCTTGGCGGCGAGTGCGCCGCCGGCGGCAAAGTTTTCGAATCGCATATTGCCGCAGGCAAGATCGAAGACGCGGACGGGATGCTCGATCGTGGCGACGTCGAGCTGTTCGAGCGCAATGTCCATGGTGCGCACCCAGCCGGGCCACGGGGCCTGGCGCGTATCGGAAAAGGAGGCGGAGTGCTCGCGATAGAACGTATTGTTGAGCTGGATGAGCGATGAGGCGAAATCGCGGTTCACGGCGCGGGACTCCCTCCGTTGGCGGTGCGGAATAAACAGTACGACCATACTACCGTTAACGCCGCAACGGGGACAACCGAGCCGTGGGTCATTGCTTTGTTTGGACACATTTCCGCAGCTCATATGTGCCCGCAACCGCCGGTTGTCAAAAATCTCACTAGAATAGGTGGCATGCTTTTGGCGGTGGCGGATAGATTTTTAACTGTGCAAGGCGCCTTAAGAACAAAAACGGTCCGGCGGCACGGCTGGCATCACATAGGAGGAACCATGAATGTAGAAACTGCGCAGCGGCTCGCCGACCTTCGTCGCAGCAAGGGTTTTAGCCAAGAAGGGCTGGCGCGAAAGCTGGGGCTGTCGCGCCAGGCAGTCAGTAAATGGGAGCGCGCGGAGAGCTCGCCCGATACCGAGAACCTAATCTCGCTCGCCAAACTCTATGGCGTGAGCCTGGACGAGCTGCTCAATCCGAGCGACGAGATCGAGGACGATATCGAGTTTGAGAACGAGGACCGCGCCCGTCAGCGCGAGGCCGAGGCGGCAGAGCGTGCTCGCGCCCATGAGGCGGCGGCGCGCGCTACCGAGGCGGCAACGCAGGCGAGTGATGCTGCGGCCAAGGCGGCGCAGGCGGCAAGCTGGAGTGCGCAGGCCGCCAATGCCGCTACGGCGCAGGCGACGAGTGGCACCGCGGTTGGCTCGACTCCGGTGAAGGGCCCGTTCCAGTCGTTCCCGTATTGGGCCGTGTGTTGGCTACTGTTCTTTTTGCTGATGTTCCTGTTTGGTGCCGGTCCCTTTGCCGCGCTGATCTTCTTTACGATCCCCATCTATCACTGGGTGGCGCGTGCGCTCGATGGCGATTGGGCGCGCGGGGATATCCAGGTTGGTCCGGCGTCGGTGGCGATCAAGGCCCAGGGGAAGGATGCTTCTGCGGAACCTGATGCTGACGTGGCTACCACGACCACCGCTGAGCCATGTGCCAAAGAGGGTGACGAATGATGAAGATTTCGCATGAATCCAAGGTACGCCTGGGTGTTGGCATCGGAGCGTTTGTGCTCATTGTTGGGCTTGTCTTTGGCGTTTCGCGGACATTGATTCATTTTGATGGCCCGTGGGATCTCGACGATGTTGTATCCGGCCTGTCTGGTATGGACGATGTGGTGGACGAGGGCGATCTTTTGGATGACGGTAACTATTCCGCTCGGCCTCAGCAGCTTTCGAGCGAAACCTTTGATGCCGACGCGTTCACATCGCTTGACTTGGACGTGACGTCGGGCACGGTCGAGGTCAAACACGTCTCCGGCGGGCCAGTGCGCGTGATTGAAAGCGGTCGCGTGGCAACGGGGACCGTTGCCTTCGATGCGGCAACCCAGAACCTGGCCGAAATCAAGGGTTCTACGCTCAAGATTCGCCAGTTCGATTGCGATGACGAGCGCGCCATTGACCGCACGGTTACCGTCGAACTGCCGCGCGATGTTGCCGATAACATGGTGGGCATCACAGCGAATGTAGGATCGGGTGATCTGACGGTCGCGGGCATTGCGTGTCATGACCTCAACCTGACTCTGGACTCGGGAGACGTTGAGTTTACGGGCACCGTGACCGATACCCTGAATGCCGAGGTCGGTTCGGGCGATGTGACGTTCGAGCTCTACCAGGCCCCCGCGAAGTCGATGGATGTGAGCGTGGGCTCGGGCGACGTGGAGATGACGGTTCCGAACTCTACGGGCTTTAAAGCGATCCTCACCTTGGGCAGTGGCGACTTCGAGAGCGATTTCCTTCCGCTTGGCTACGACGGCGAGACCATTTTGAATCTTGAATTCGATAACGGCGATAAGTCTGCCACGTATCGTTTTGAGGTCGGTTCGGGCGACATGTCGTTTGATCCGGAATGATGACTGCGGGCTGGTCCGCAAGCATAGATGCTTAGACGCGCTGTTTGATGAAGGCGCCGAAGCCGAGATCGGCTCCGGCGCCTTTGCCTTTACAATGGGGTCATGGAACAGATTATTTTGAACATACTCGAGGCTCTGCGTCGCGGTGAGACCGTGGACGACAAGGTGCTCGTCAAATTGATACATGCCGAGGCGCGCCGTGAGGGTGCCGACAAGCGCGATTTGGCCAAGCGTCGCCTGCTGCCGTTTTACCAGCGGGTGAAGCGCGAGGAGCCGGCTCGTTGGACGGCATGGAATGTCGACGCCGAGCTAGAGCGTCAACTGCTGCAGGTGCTACGCATGAAGCCTCGTCGCACGGCTTCGGGCGTGGCGACCATTACCGTCATCACCAAGCCCTGGCCGTGCTCGGGCGATTGCCTGTTTTGCCCCAACGACCTGCGCATGCCCAAAAGCTATTTACATGCTGAGCCCGCGTGCGCCCGTGCGGAGCAAAACTGCTTCGATCCGTATCTGCAGGTGAGTGCCCGTTTGACGGCGCTTTCGCAGATGGGACATGCGACCGATAAGATCGAGCTCATTGTGCTTGGCGGTACCTGGAGCGACTATCCGGAAGGCTATCAGACATGGTTTATGTCGGAGCTCTTCCGTGCGCTCAATGACGATGCCGTCGCCGGCGTGGCGGCAAACCCCATGTTGGCGCGTCCGGGCATCAGCCGTGCCGAGGCAGGGCGCCTGCTCGATGACGCTCCCGCCGATGCGCTGCCGCCGGTGGTGGCGGAACGTCGCGAGCGCTATCGGGCTGCCGGCATTGCGACAGACGAGGCCGAGCTTGCTGCCGGCGTTGTCGACGAACAGGAGCGTGTGGATGCTGCCGTGGGCGGCTATAACCGCGCGGTGCGTCGTCTGTACGGCCCCGGCACGCCGTGGGGCGAGGTCGCCGAGTGGCAGACGGCCACGATGGAGGAGCTTGAGCGCCAACAGCGCATCAACGAGACGGCGAAGCATCGCGTGGTGGGGCTCGTTATCGAGACGCGTCCCGATGCCGTGGCGCCACAGGCCCTCACGCTCATCCGCCGCCTGGGTTGCACCAAGATTCAGATGGGCATCCAGAGCCTCGACCAGCATTTGCTCGATATCAACGAGCGTCGCATTTCGGTGGCGCAGATCGAGCGGGCGTTTTCGCTTGCGCGCCTGTTTGGCTTTAAGATTCACGCGCATTTTATGCTCAACTTGCTGGGCGCCACGCCCGAAGGGGACAAGCGCGACTACGAGCGCTTTATGACCGAGGGGGCCTTTATGCCCGACGAGGTCAAGGTCTACCCGTGTGCGCTCATCGAGGGCTCGCGTCTGGTGGGCTGCTATGAGCGCGGCGAGTGGCGTCCCTATACCGAGGAAGAGCTGCTCGATGTGTTAGCCGACGACATCGTGGTGACGCCGGCGTTCTGCCGTATCAGTCGCATGATCCGCGACTTTAGTTCCGACGACATTATGGTGGGCAACAAGAAGCCCAACCTGCGTCAGCTCGTCGAGAATCGCTTGGCGGCTCGTGGAGAAGGCGCAGTGGTGCGCGAGATTCGCTATCGCGAGATCAGTACCGCGGGTGCCGACTTGGATGAGCTTTCTCTTGATGAGGAAGTGGCGTACGAGACGCCGGTGACTTACGAGCGCTTTTTGCAGTGGGTGACGCCGCGGGGCAAGATCGCGGGCTTTTTGCGGTTGTCACTGCCCGACCATTCGTTTGTTGCCGCGCATGCGGACGAGTTGCCGACGACGCCGGACGAGGCGATGATTCGCGAGGTACACGTGTATGGCATGGCGGCACGCGTGGGCGACCAGGGCCAGGCGGCGCAGCATCACGGGTTGGGGCGTTTGCTCGTAGAGCGTGCGTGCGAGATTGCCCGGGATGCGGGTTATGCGCGTATCAACGTGATTAGCGCGATTGGCACACGCGAGTACTATCGCCATCTTGGATTTTATGACCATGGCCTTTATCTGCAAAAGGAGCTCTAGATGAACAAGCCGAGTGTTTCTGCCGGCGTCGTTGCCGGCGTTGCTCTGGGAGCCGCGGCGCTTGGTGCGGCCGCTGTCGCTGTTCGTGCTGCCTGTCTGCAGGTTGTGCGAACCCGCAATGGGTTGGCGCGTGTGAAGCGCGTGCACGACGAGGGCGGCGACGAAGTCCGTGTATTGGTGCAAGGTGGCGTCTACCAAAGCGCGAGTTACGTTGGCGATCGTTGGGCGGAGCCCGTCTTTGCGTACTATCGCGCGTTTGACGACGTGTTTGAGGCCGAGGATGCGATGCGCGACGCTTATGGTCACGGTATCAGCCGTATGCTTATGCTGGGCGGCGGCGGGTTTGCCTATCCTAAATTCGCCCTGATGTCGCACGAGGGCTTGCGCATGGACGTTATCGAGTATGACGGAGAGATTACGCGCCTGGCGCGCCGCTGGTTCTACCTAGACGAGCTGGAGCGCGCGGCGGGCGATCGCCTGCGGGTGATAACCGCTGAGGCTCGCTCGTATCTGGGTGTGACGAGCGTGGGCCATCGTCGCTATGACGCGGTCGTGAGCGATTGCTTTGGCGGTGCCGAGCCCGTACGCGAGCTGGCGACGGTTGAGGCGTTGCGTTTAGTGCGGGGCAGCCTAAATGTTGGTGGCGTCTACGTCGCCAATATTGTGAGCGCAAACGAGGGGAGCGACGTGACGTTCCTGCGCGACTGCGCTGCCACGGCACTCGAGGTATTCGCCCATGCCTGGGTGGTCCCGTGCGGCGATGCGGAGTTCGGCGGCGAGGAGAACTACCTGCTCATCGCCAGCGACGGCGACTACGCCTTTGCCGAAGCCGTGCCCTTCGACACCGACTTCCTCGGCACCGTCCTTCACGACAAATAAGTCTCCCCGTCCCAAAAAGACTGGTCTTAGGCGTGGTCGCGCCAACCGAGAACGCGCTGCTTCATGCCTTCGATGTCGAGCACGCCTTCGGCAAAGCCTTTGCGCACGAGCTCTTCTGGAACGAATTCGTCGTACCGATCAAAGTAAGGCACCTCGCCGGGATAGACGAGGTCGATGGGGTCGAAGTCTTTCTCGGCTTCGGCGGCGAGCACTTCAAAGAACGTCTCCTCGTCGGCCTTCATCTTAAACTGCATAAAGTACGGGCGTGACGGGTCGAGTCCGCGAAGGCCCAACTCAGCGGCGCATTTGATTTTAAGCATGCGCTCGAGTGCTAGGAAGGCGTAGCTACCCAACCAGGGGAAGAGCGCCCAGGTGTCGCCACCCAGGTTGATGAGCGGCTTGGTCCCCGCGCCCGAAATCTCGGCGGTATGACGAGCCTGCGCCAAGCGAGCCCGTGCGTTACCCATAAGGTACGGATATGCCGCGTGCTCAGTGAGCGCTTGGCGCATGCGCTCGAGCACATGCGTGTTAATGTCGCCGGGGCAGTCGCCAAAGTAGGCCGGCACCCGGCCTTTGACCTGCGTGGCAAAGACGGTATGGCGCTTCCAGTCCACTTCTTCGACAATCCAGCAATGGCCTGCGATGGCGATGCGCTCACCGGGCGGTGGAGGATTGACGATCGTGCCCAACTCGGCCGACTCGCTGCGAACGGTGAACTCCTCGTTTTCCTGGAACACGGCGTAGAACTTAAAGTTGTTGATGATGCGCTCGCCCGCGAGACCCACGATGAGCCCGCCGCCCTCGGTGACCTGGATATGGTCGATCTTAATGAGGTGGCGCAGCAGCACGCGATAGTCATCGGCCGAGACGCGATGGAAATAACTGAGCGTGAGTACGCGCTGGGCAAGCTCTGCCGGCGTGAGTTCGCCGGTGCTGGCAAGCGTCGACATGGTCTGGTGGTAGAGCAGGCTGTAGGGGAGTCGATCGAGCTCGGGCGGCTCGACCCACTTTTCCTCGCGATAGAGTTGTACGAGCGCGATGCCCTGCAGGAGCTTCCACGGAATGGTCTCGGGCATCATCGTGCGCGGCTCGGGCTCTTCCTCGCGCATGACAAACCACATCTCGGGCGGAAGATCGCGGCGTCCCGTGCGGCCCATTCGCTGCAAAAAGGAGCTGACGGTAAATGGCGCATCGATCTGAAACGCACGCTCCAGGCGGCCGATATCGATACCGAGCTCCAGCGTAGAGGTGGTGACGGTCGTTTGCGCCTGTTCCTCGTCTCGCATGAGCTCCTCGGCCGTCTCACGCAGCGATGCCGAAAGATTGCCGTGGTGGATGAGAAAGCGGTCGGGCTCGTGCCGGCTCTCGCAGTAGCTACGCAGCATGGAGCATACGGCCTCTGCCTCCTCGCGCGAGTTGGCAAAGACCAGGCACTTGCGGCCGCGGGTGTGTTCGAAGATATAGCCCATGCCGGGGTCGGCGTTGTCTGGTGCTGTGTCGGTGGGGTTGAGTAATGCCTGTTCGGGTGCTTGGGGGATATCGACTTCGCCCTCGGGGGCCGAGGAAGTTTGGCGGTCCTTGGGAGCGGCCTTGCCCCGTGCCCGCTCACGACGTTGACGGCGCTCCTCTTGTGTGAGTTGTCCGCTGTGGCGCATGTCTTGGGTGTCGGCCGGCAGTGCCGCGGATGCCGCCTCGATGCGCTCGCACGCAAGCACTTCGGCCTCTTGAGGACCTGTGCCCACGAATCCCCGCTGCTGTGCCTGGGGGCCCGAGTTGTAGAAGTGCTCCATGGAGATGCGCCACACGCGACGCGGTTCTTCAAAGCGGGGGATAACGCAGTTGCGCCCCGTTCCCTGTGAGAGAAAAGCGCCCGTGCGCTCGGGGTCGCCGATGGTGGCCGAAAGGCCAATGCGTCGAGGCTGCACGCCGGCCATGCGCGAGAGCCGCTCGATAAGGCAGAGCGTCTGCCCGCCACGGTCGCCGCGCATGAGCGAGTGGACCTCATCGATGACCACGTAGCGCAGGTCGCAAAACATGCGCGGGATCGCCATGTGCTTGTGGATCAGGAGCGCCTCGAGCGACTCGGGTGTAATCTGCAAGATGCCGCTCGGTTTTTTGATGAGCTTAGCCTTGTGCGACTGCGAGACATCGCCATGCCAGTGCCAGACAGGGATATCGGCCTCTTCGCAGAGGTCGTTGAGACGGACGAACTGATCATTGATGAGCGCCTTGAGGGGGCCGATGTAGAGGGCGCCCACGCTCGCGGGCGGGTTCTCCCAAAACTCGGTCAGGATGGGAAAGAAGGCTGCCTCGGTTTTGCCGGAAGCCGTGGATGCCGTCAGGAGCACATTGTCTTGCGTGTTAAAGATGGCGTCTGCCGCTGCAACCTGGATAGAGCGCAGACTCTCCCAATCGTGGGTGTAGATGAAGTCTTGGATAAACGGAGCGTAGCGGGCAAAGGCGTTCACGGGGCCTCCTTTCAACAACGGGTTATCAAACGCAACGGGCAATGGGTCGTCGAATTGCAACATCGACGTTTGCCCAGATAAAACCTGCCAAAATAAACCTGTCCCTTTTTGGCAGGTTAGATGGTGAATTCGGCGAAGTTACGGTCGCCGCCTGCGGTGCCGGTGTCGTCTGTTGCGGCTGCTGGCGCGTCGCCGCCGACGCTTTGCAGCAACTCGGCCACGTTGGCGTCGGGGTTCTGGCATAGGATGTCGAGCAGCTCGATAAAGTCACGAATGACTTCACGCGGCGTCAGATGCGTGTCGGCTCCCACACGACCGAACTCGATCTTGAGGAAGTCCACCAAGTCCTTCTCGGTAAGCGTGGGCGTCCAGCCAAAGTAGCCGGCGTGAATTTGCATGAGTTTTTCGATCAGCACCAGCAACTCCTCATAGGTGAGTGGCTGCAGGCGGATGATGGGCGCGAGCATGTCCTTAAGGTCCTCGCGCGCAAAGCGGCCCTGAGCGAGTCGGCTGCGCAGGGCCTCGTAGGAGAACACGCCTCGGCGGCGGTCCTCGATAGAGGTCGGCGTGCCACCCATGATTACGCCCAGGTACTGCGCCTTGCCCTGAAGCGTGTCGTTGTACATGGTCAGGATCTTCTCGTAGTTATATTGGCGCGTAATCGCGTTGGGAATCTTGTACAGATTCACGAGCTCGTCGATGAGCACCAGCATGCCCTTGTAGCCGCTGCAGACCAAAAAGCGCGCAATGAGCTTAACGTAGTCGTACCAGTCGTCATCGCTGATGATGGTCGAGGAGCCCAACTCGGCGCGTGCCTCACTCTTGGTGCGGTATTCGCCGCGAATCCATTTGGTCACGCGACTCATAGCTTCTTCGTCACCCTCCGAGACGGCCATGCGATAGCGGCGGAGCATGCGGGTGAAGTCGAAGCCGTGGACCATCTCCTCGAGTGGGGCCAGTTGGGCATTGACGACCGACTCGTCGACGTCGGCACACGAGGCGACCCAGCGATCCAAAATAAGGTTGAGCGCACCGCCCTCGGGGCGCGTCCTGGTCGATATATTGCGGATGAGCTCGCGGTAGGTGGCAAGGCCCTGTCCTTGACCGCCCTGCAGGCGGCGCTCGGGCGACAGGTCGGCATCAGCGACGACGAATCCCTCGCCCATGGCGTGCGTGCGGATGGTCTGGAGCAAAAAGCTCTTGCCGGCGCCGTAACGACCGACCAGAAAGCGGAAGCTCGCGCCACCGTCGGCGATGAGACTCAGATCGGTGAGCAGGGCGCGGATCTCGACCTCGCGCCCTACGGTGATGTAAGGAAGGCCGATGCGCGGGACCACGCCGCCCTTGAGCGAGTTTAGAATGACGGCAGCGACGCGCTTGGGCACGCGGGGTGCTGCGGATGCGGTATCACTCATGGTCTAGGTATCCTCTCACGTCTGCTTCGTAGTCCTCGATAATCTGCGGCCCTGCCGCGCCGAATTCGATAACGGTGTCTCCCACCAGGTCAAAGAGCGCCTCGTTGATGCTGTCGACGAGCATATCTTCGCTTTGGCCCGAGTGCGCCACTGCCGATGTCGCTTGCGCTGCGTTTTGTTCGAGGAGCGCGCGAAGGAAGGTATCTTCGGCGGGAGCGAGTTTGTTTGCAGCTTCGGTGGGCGCGGGCGTTACGGGTGCGTCCACAGACGCGAGGAGCGGCGCCACGACGCCAAACTCTTCGGTGGAGACAGTCGGCTCGTCGGGTTCGTTTTGCCGTATGGTCATCTCGCCAGGTTCGGCAGTCATGCCGGGTGCAGACTCGGTGTTCGGTTGCTCTATAAGCGTCGCCTCGGCTTCCACAGGTGCGCCGTCCTCGCGTTCCTCGTCGATCAAAAGCGCTTCGCGCGTTTGCACGGCGGCGCTCCGAATGTGTCCCAGCTGACTCAGATCGATATCGATCTTGACGGGCTGGTGTGCGGCGTCCCACGAAAGCCATGCCACAATCTCGTCATCGATAATCTTGGCCAGATATTTGGGGACCTTTTCTTCCTTAAGGGGATGGGCGGGGTCCAGCGCCAGGCGCAGGCGTTGGTCGCAGGCGCGCATCATTTCACCGAGCTTGCTACTCTTTTGCCTACTGCTATGGATACGCATGCATTCCCAAAAGCCGTTTTGGCAACGGTAGATATGGATAGGATCCAGGCGGTATTCGCAGTCCTCGTGGCGCTCGGGCGCAAAGAATACGGCCGAGGCAAACATGGTGTAGGGCATGGCCGTCTCCTCCCCAAATAAACTCGCCACGATGCCGGTCTTTCGGTGCGTGTCATAGTAGCGCGCCATGCGGACATACACGGCGCATGCCACGTGGCGCAGATCGCGGTGGTGGCTGCGGTCGAGCCGCGAGCTACTTAGGTTGTACGTGGAGAGGGCGTTGATGGCGGCCATGAGTCGCTCCTCGCGCACCTCATCGGGCGGAAGGGGGAGCGTGGGCTCGGAGGTTTTGCGACGCGTAGGGGTCTGGCCGGACGGCGCCGGTGCTGGTACAAGGTCTCGTGCCGCGCGCCGCAGCTCGATAAGGGCGTAATCGAACATGACGGTTTTAGAATCACGAAGCAGCTTGGGGTCGAGCCCGTGGAACACGGCGTAGTCCTGCAACCACACGCGTGCAAACCGGTCGATGCCGGGCTCGAAGGCGCGGTAGGCATCCCAAAAGGCCTTGATCTTGTTAAAACCATCGAGCGGGTCATCTACGCCAATGCCGCAAATCAGCTCATAGAGATACAGAAAGGCAAAGGACGTAGACGTTTCCTCGACGGTTCCGCGGCGCACTTGGGCACGCCAGGTAAAGTAGCCGCGCAGCTGCCGGTCGCTCATGGCGTTGTAGGTGGGAAAGTACGACTTAAAGGTGCCGTTGTAGGGGCAGTCGTCCTCGAAATCGGCCATCAGCAAGCCTTGGCGGTAGAAAAGCTCGGCCTCCGATAGCCAGCGGCCCGCGCCGCCCTTGGGGTCTTCTTGCCAACGCGATATCTCACGCATTTTGCGGTACTGGTCGGGGAGGAAGTTCTGCATCTGTCGGCCGGTCTTGAGAATCGGCTCGTCTGCGTAGACTTCATGTGAGAAACGGGCGGACTGATGGGTCCGGGCCTCGGCCATAATGCGCTCGATGAGCATCTTGATGTCCTGGTCGGCCACCGCCTCTCCTCTCCTAACGCAGTTTCGGTGGCCTCATATCATAGCACAGCATCAAACAAGTGTTCGAGATACTGCTGCGTAGATAGATTTAGAACAGGAGGGCGTAGATGACGGCGATGACGACGGAGGGGAGCATATTGGCCGTGCGGAAGGTCTGGGGACGGATGAGGTTGACGCCGACGCAGAAGATGAGCATGGAGCCTACGAGCGAAAGGCTGTCGAGGGCTGCCGTGGTCATGATGGGGGAGAGTGCGCCGGCAAACAGCGTGATCGTCCCCTGGAACACGGCGACGGGCAGGGCGGAGAAAATGCAGCCGCGGCCAAGCGACGCCGTCATGGTGCAGACGATGATGCAGTCCAATGCGCCTTTCAGGGCAAGCGTTGACCAGTCACCGAGCAGACCGTCCTGGATCGATCCCACAATGGCCATGGCGCCGATACACACGGTGAGTGAAGTCGAGACAAAAGCGTTGGTGAACTCGTTATCGCCCTCACTGCCAGTCTTGCGCTTGAGCCATTCGCCAAGGTTCTCGATGGCGGCTTCCAAGTTGACGGCCTCGCCGATGAGCGAACCGAGCGCAAATGAGACGATGAGCATGGTGGTACCGGTGGTCGCTAGCGCTTTTCCATCGATGATGAGCATCTTTTGCATGGTGCCGCCCAGGCCGATAAACAGGACGCACAGCCCCGATGCTTTCATGAGCGTGTCTTGGATGCGCGGTGTAATGAAGCGGCCGCCCGCTAATCCTAAAAGACCGCCCGCAACTAAAAGCACAACGTTGATGATTGTTCCCAAGCCCGGCATGAGCCCTCCTGTATTGATGCCAACGTGGCAATCGTAGCAGAACGAAATGCGAGGCACATCGCAACCCATCTAATACGTTATATAAGCGGTATTAGGAATGATGCGCAGCATTTAAGCCTCAGGTGGTTGTCGGGACATAGGGATAGTATTCAAAGCGCAGTGTCATAAGCCGCTGCGGGGATTCAATAGCCGCGGCGATGATATTGGCATCGCGGGCACGATCAAACCCTTCGAGCTCGATCTGGTACGAGACGTCTTGCATAATGTCCAGACGTCGCCAGGCTAGGAGTGTGTCGCCATCGAATTCCAAGGCCTTGCCTCCGTCTGGAGCAACGGCGTATAGACGCAGCTTGGCGGTGGTTGCAGGGTCGACAACTGTGACCTTTTTAATTTCGTTTCGAGTATTCTTGGCGCCCAACAAGGTGAGCAGTGTTGGGGCCACGACCTCGCCCGATGGCAAAAAGACGACTTCGATGGATTCAGGAAATGCGATGATAGCCGACTTGCGGACGGGCTGATTGGCGGCGGCAGCTTCGATGTTCGCAGCGTCGATGACCTCTGTGTGGTCGAGCGCGGCAAGCACGCAGCAGTTACCTTCATCGATCTCTTGAGGATCAGCAAGCCCCAGACTGTCCGCGAGCTCGGGATCGTTTGGATCGGTAGCGGGCTCATCCGGTGCTTCGAAAGAAGCTGGGACGCTGTTTGTCGGCGACGGCGTGTCGCCCGCACTTGCTTCTTTATCCGCGCTCTCTTCTTGTATGGTTGCGTTGATGGGTTCGTCGTTTGAGGGGAGCGTCTTGGCGTCAAGCGCGGAGGGGAGAATTCCGATGGCTCCGGATCCGTTCCACTCCATTTCGAGAAGCGCCGGGTCGGCAAGAATGCGTTGCCTGCATTGCGCGTGGGCATCGATCTCAATAGGGCCTGCCTCCGTCCCGCGCGTAAGGCTGAGAGATCCGGCTGGCTTCTCGAAATGAGCGTCTGTGTCTTTGGCGCTGACGGCGTAGAACAGCAGGGACGCTTCTCCCACCGCGATGGCATCGGTGCCGGCTTTGGTCAGCCGCAACGATGCCGTGAATGAGAGGGTGGGCTGCGTGTCGTCTGCATTCGCGGCGGCGCAGCCCAGACATATACCGCCTCCTTTCTCAAAAAACGTACCGTCGAAGGCGACCTTCGCTCCGTTCGCCGAGTCATCGACCGAAGCGATGTCGATGCGCAACTCCAAATCGCACGGATCGCCATCTGCATCGAACACAACCGAGCGCCACGTGCAGACGGCACACCCCGCCTGGGAGCCGTTTGCCTTGTTCGAACGATTGATATCCACGACTATCGAGCCGTCCGTATTACGACGAAGGCATCCCGAGGTTGAGATTGCGGCCTGTGCGATCGAAAAACGCTTGCACGCAATGGCGCTCGACGGATTTGGTGCGGAGCTTAGGGCTGCTGGTAAGGAGTCTGCCATGACGGGAGTCGCCCAAGCGGCGACAGGCGTTCCGGTTGCGAGCGCGCCGCAGAGTGCGACGACGGGCAAAAGGTTCTTCGATGCCATGGGGTCTCCTTAGCTAATTTAGTGCGGCCTGTCCGTGTTTTGTTTCTGGCTGCGTTTGATGTGCAGACCGAGGCCAGCGGTCCCCGCGCCTGCTGCTGTGGCGCCTGCTGCCAAGAGCCATCGTCTGTCGCCTGTCTGCGCCAACGGTTCTTCGCGGTCGCCGCGGTCGAGCTCCGAGAGGTCGACCGTCACTTGCGTGGCGGCCTGCGCCTGTTCTTGCTGGGCAAAGGCCATGGCTGGCCCAAACGCTAGGATGCTGACGGCGGCGGCCAGGGCGACGGCCTTATGCCGTGTGCGCACCGGGCTCGACCGTCCAGGTGATCGTTGCAACCTGATCGCCTTCGCCGGTTACGCGGAAGATGTCGCGCGTGACGCGGGCGACGTTTCCGCTTGTCTTGAGCTTAATTTTGTCCGTGCCGCCGGCAATGCCCTGGTAGCCCATGTCGAAGGCTGCGTTCTTGGAAAGATCGAGGCCCGTCCCCTGCATTGCGGCGCTGGCGTTCTGGAGTTCCCCGTCGGGGCCGACCTTAAAGTCGATGGAGTTCTGTGCGGTTCCGGCTTTGGCGTCGGCAGCAATGGTCCAGGTGTTCATGGCGTCGATCTTCATGTTGGTGACATGGATGCCGTAGGCCGAATGATTGTCGATGGTGGTCGCGTCTTCTGAGGGGCCCTGAAGCGTGCCGTCGGCCTTGGCGACGAAGGGAATAACCGTCGGAACTTTGAACTCAACGTTGTCGATCTCGGTCCTGACCATTACTTTCGTGGTTCCAACGCGCCCGGCTGCCATAGCTGGCGTCGGGGCGGCGCCCATTGCGAGCGCGAGCGCGAGCCCTGCGCCCACGACGAGCGCTTTGGCTCCGTTCATGTTCCTGGTGATGTCCATGGTCGTTCCTTTCTATTCGCCGCGGGCCGTCCCCGCGATGATTGGACGAATGCTGGTGAATTGCGTGCGGCGCCGCGTCGGCCGGAAAGCTAGTTCTCGGCTTGCTCAACCCGTACCTTGACACGTGTCGGATTGCCGTGGCTGTCGAGGGTCTTGGCATCGAGTGCCTGGATCTCGATGTACGCCTCGCCTTCTTTGATGTCGCCGGCGGGGCACGTTTCGATTGTCTTGCCGGTCTTGACCACACCGGATTCGTACATGGTCTCGTCGTTTTGGATGACGCGGAATCGCTGGGGAAACTTGTTGTCTTGGACGTTTTGCACGTTGACGCGCAGCTTGCCGTCCTCCTGCAGCTGAGCGACCGGTGCGACCGAAATCGTCATCATGTTGTCGCGGACGATGGCGTCGAGCTCATCTTGGATTTCCTGACGCGTTTTGCCCTCGGCCGTCGTAACCGAAGCGCCCGCCTCGGGTACGGGCTGCGACTGCCAAGCGTATAGTCCTACGGCGACAAGGGCACAGACGATGGCCAAGCAGGCAACGATGGGCTTCTTGCGACGACTCAGACCTGCAAAGTGGGGTGGCTTTTTCGCGCTCATGCGGCATCCTTGGCGGTATAGATGCGCGCAAAGGTGGACGGGTCCGCTCCAAAGAGCATGCGAAGCATCAGGCGGCGCGAGTAGACAAGCTCGTCGAAGTCGGGAGGGAGCTCGATGTCGTGGATACGTGCGATGTGGTGGGCGAGCGCCGAGAACGACTCAGGGTCGCAGATCACATCGGTGGTAACGTGGTAGACCGTCGTATCGGGGAATGCCTCTTCGTCGAAAGGCAGGAGATGGGGATCGTCGTCGACTTCGATGGCGATGCCGTACTGGGGCCAGTAATATGCCATGGGAACCTCCCTGCTTCTGGGGCCAAAACTTCTATCGGTTTTGGCTGTCGACGCCGACCGTATCAGCCGCTACTTGACCAATTTCTAACCAAATGCTTGACGGATTGGCGTCTCCGCAGGTAAAAGGCGGCAAAAAATACTCCAACTTTTTTCGAGCGACAATCACGCGGTCGGCGACGGCGGGGCCATATGTGTCAAAAGCATCGTCTGCCGAGGAAATCAAGCCGCTCGCCGAATTGCACGAACGTAAAAATCGCCAATTATGGAGACGGTCTCGAACACGTCGACGAAACGATGCGGTAACATCTCCCTGCAAACACTGTAGTTAGCTAAAGGGGAGTTCGCGTGTCTGTAACCATCAAACCCTTCACCGACGAGTTCGAAGAGTATGGTCGCGATGAGTCTCGCGCATCGGGCGAGGCCTCGAGCATCTCGTTTCCGACAACGGAAGACGAGGTCCGTGCCATTTTGGAAAAGCTCCATGCCGAGCGTGTCCCGGTAACGGTTCAGGGCGCCCGAACCGGCCTTGCCGCCGGTGCCGTGCCCCACGGCGGGCATATCCTCAATACTTCCCGTATGAATCGCTACTTGGGCCTTCGCCGCGATGAACAAGGCCGCTTTCTACTGCGTGTGGAGCCGGGCGTCGTGCTCTCGGAGCTGCGCAAGCAGCTGAGCAAGAAGGTGCTGCCGATCGCTGGTTGGGACCAGGCATCGCTTGAGGCCTACGAGGAGTTCCAAGAGGCCCCGGAGCAGTTTTTTCCCACCGATCCCACTGAGGCATCTGCCTGTCTGGGCGGCATGGCGGCATGCAACGCCTCCGGCGCCCGCAGCTACGCTTACGGCCCCATGCGCCCGCATATCACGGGACTCCACGTCGCGCTGGCTGATGGCGATTTGCTTGAGCTTCAGCGCGGCGAGGCTTTTGCCCAGGGCCGCCGCCTGTCGCTCGTGACGGCAGCGGGCCGTGCACTCGAGCTCGATCTTCCTGACTACACCATGCCCAAGACAAAAAATGCCTCAGGCTATTTCGTTGCGGACGAAATGGACGCCATCGACCTCTTTATCGGTGCTTGCGGCACGCTCGGCGTTATCACCGAGCTCGAGATTGCCCTGCAGGCGGCGCCTGCGGTCGTTTGGGGTGTGAGCTGCTTTTTCGATAGCGAAGACAAGGCCGTGTCCTTTACCGATTCCGTGCGCCCCGTCCTGTCCCATGCGGCTGCCATCGAGTACTTCGACGCTGGCGCCCTGGATATTCTACGTCGCCAGCGCGAGCAGTCGACTGCGTTCGCCTCGCTGCCGGCGCTCGACAAAGACGCTAAGGTCTGTGTTTACGTGGAGCTCGACTGCGACGACGAAGCCCAGGCGACTGAGGAGCTGTATCACTTGGGGTGGGTACTAGAGCTTGCGGGCGGCAGCGACGATGCGACATGGGTCGCGCGCACCGAAGTCGATCGCGAATGCCAGCGGTTCTTCCGCCACGCGGTGCCCGAGAGCGTCAACATGCTTATCGACGAGCGTCGCCGCACGGATCCCACCATCACCAAACTGGGTTCGGACATGTCGGTGCCCAATGCACGCCTTGCCGATGTCGTGGCCCTCTATCGCCGCACACTGGCCGAAAGCGGGCTTGAATCTGCTGCCTGGGGGCACATCGGTAACAACCATCTGCATGTGAACATCCTGCCGCGCGATGCGCAGGACTACCGTCGCGGTGGCGAGCTGTTTGCCCAGTGGGCTGCGGAGGTAACGGCTATGGGCGGTGCCGTTTCTGCCGAGCACGGCGTCGGCAAGATCAAGGCGGGCTTCTTAGAGACGATGTACGGTCACGAGGCCATGGTCGAGTCGGCGCGGCTCAAGCTCCAGCTCGATCCCGACGGGCAGCTGGGTCGCGGCAACCTGTTTTCGGAGAAGCTCTTGGATGAGCTCGTCCAGAAAGGGAGTGCGTGAAGATGAGCGATTTCCATATGGTGGTGTGCGTCAAGGCCGTGCCGGGCAGCACCGAGGTCAAGATGGACCCCAAGACCAATACCATCGTGCGCGATGGCAAGCAGACGGTCATTAATCCCTTTGATGCGAGCGCTTTGGAATGCGCGCTGGCGCTGAAAGACGACTTTATCGGCTTTGGCATGGACGTGCGCGTAACGGTGGTGTCGATGGGCATCCCCGCGACCGAGTTGCTGCTGCGCGACTGCATCGCTCGAGGTGCCGACGACGCGCTGCTGCTGACCGATCGCGCCTTTGCAGGTGCCGATACCCTGGCGACCACCTATGCTCTCAAATGCGGCATCGAGGCGCTCGACGAGGACTTCGATCTGCTCATCTGCGGCAAGATGGCGGTGGATGGCGATACGGCCCAGATTGGTCCCGAGCTTGCCGGTGCCTTTGAGATTCCCTGCGTGACCGACGTGAGCTGCGTGCAAAGCGCGGGCTTTACGACGTGTGGCTCGCTGGCGCTCGTTCACGGATGCGATGCCGGCGAGGAGACGGTGTGTCTTGAGATGCCGTGCGCGATGACGACTGCCAAGGAGATTGGCCAGTTGCGTATGCCGAGTATTGCCGGTATTCGCGCGGCGGAGGAGGCGGACGTGCGCGTGGTCAGTGCCGCCGACGTGAACGCCGACCCCGCGCGTTGCGGTCTTGCCGGGTCGCCGACACAGGTCGTGCGCTCGTTTGTGCCCGACCGTGATCAAACGTACGAGACCGTTGAGGGCACGGCATCCGAGCAGGCGGAAAAGCTCGCCAAGATTATCGAGGGGATGGCATAGATGAGCGGATTGAATATCGATAGCGAAGCCTGCATCGGTTGCGGTCGCTGCGTCCGTGCCTGCGCCTCGGGCGGCATTGTGGTGGAGGGTGGGCGTCCCAACCGCTGTGCCCGCGTAACCGACGGCTGCATTCTGTGCGGCGGGTGCGTCGATGCCTGCCCCGTCAACGCTATCTCGATCGAGCGTGACGAGGCCGCCGGCGCGGCGGACCTTGATACATATCGAGACATCTGGGTATTCGTGCAGACCGACGAGCACGATACAGTGGCTCCTGTTGCCTATGAGCTGATGGGTAAGGGCCGTGAGCTTGCCGATGCCCGCGGCTGCCGTTTGGTGGCATTGGTCGGCATGAGCCCCGAGAGCTCGCTCGAGGAGCTGGAGCATCTGGTCTGTGCCGGTGCGGATGAAGTTGTGGTCTGTCGCGACGAGCGTCTGTGTCAAAACGACGCAGAGACCTATGCCCGTCTGATTTGCGATTTGGTGGCCGAGCGCAAGCCCGAGGCCATCCTCTACGGCGCGACCGCCTTTGGTCGCGAGCTGGCACCTGGTGTCGCCGTACGTTTGCAGACGGGCCTTACGGCCGATTGCACCGTGCTTTCGATGGATACGGAGACGGGTCTGCTGCAGCAGACGCGCCCGGCGTTTGGCGGCAACTTGATGGCCACCATCATCTGCCCCAATCACCGACCCCAGATGGCCACGGTGCGCCCCGGTATTTTTAAGGCGCCCGACTTCGACTACAGCCGTTCTGGAACGATTACCCAGGTAACGCTTTCAGAAGACGTCAAAGCTCGTGTCGAGATCTCGATTCCCGCCGAGGAGTGGGGACAGCAGGCTTCGATCGCCGATGCCGAGCGCCTGGTCGTGGTGGGTCGCGGCATTGGTTCCAAGAAGAATCTGCCCCTGATGCGAAAACTCGCCGAGGCTCTGGGAGCCGAGCTTGGCTGCACGCGACCTGTCGTGGAGGCCGGCTGGTTGGAGTATCGCCATCAGATTGGCCAGACGGGCGTATCGGTTTCGCCCAAACTTCTCGTGAGTATCGGTGTTTCGGGCGCCATCCAGCATCTTGCCGGCATCGGTGGGGCAGAGTGCATTATCGCCATCAACGAGGACCCGGATGCCCCCATCTTTGGTGCTGCCCAGTACAAGGTTGTCGGCGATGCCGTCGAGGTCGTCGAGGAGCTACTGGCCCAGCTTGAGCGCTAGGCGCGCGCCAGCCAGTCGCGCATCTCGTCCTTTAGGCGCTCCCAGGTCGCTTGCGTGGCGGGATCGGTAAAGGGGCGCGTAATGCCAAAGGGCGCGTCGAGCAGGCGATAGATATCGCCCTGCACGCGCGCCAGCGCACGGCTTGCCGGATAGACGAGCTCAAACATAAAGCAGATGAGCCCCACCAAGAAGTCGGCGGGCTCATCGCGCTCATCGCGCGTGACGCAGCGGTGCTCGTCAAAGGCGGCCAGCGTCGGTGCCGAGAAGTGGCTGGCGAGAAATGCGTCCTCATCCACCTTAAGGATGGTCTCGACGGTGCTGTCGGCGATGGTGCGCATAATGTCGATCTTGTCACCATCGCGCACGATATCGCAGAAGCTTCGCGTGCGCACGTCGAGCTGCGCGGGTAGACGGAAATCGCTGTGATAGGCAATGCTCGCTCGGATGAGCTCATCTTCTGCCGGGTCATCGATAAAGTCGCGGATGCTCGTTACGGCGGGTGCATCGGCGGGATTCTCGCCAAAGAGGACCTCGATGCCCAGCGCCGCATGGCTCATGCTCTCGGCGTCCTTAAAGGTGTCCCAGCGTCGCAGCTGCTCAAAGCGGCCCATATCGTGTAGCAGGCCGCAAAGCCATGCCAGGTCAATATCTTCTGACGACCAGCCCTGCTCGCGCGCTACGGCATCGCATGCCTCGGCCACGTGGTACGTATGCTCGATTTTGAGCGCGATGCGTGGGTTGGTGGCGTCGTAGGCATCGGTGTAGCTTTTGAAGGCCGCGCGCGCCCGGTCTCGATCGATAGCTGTCATAATGACTTCCTAAAAAGTTGTGTCTTTCGATCCGGTGGCAATTGTAGGTGAACTCGGTTGCTGTCGGATGATGATTCTGCCGTGTCGCTACATGCGGCTCGGAGACCTTGTCAGGATGAGAAGCGTATGGTGCTCAAAATCGTTAGAACCGTCTGGCCAGTGATGCTTACCTATGTTGCAATAGGCGCGCCGTGCGGAATGATCATGGGACAGACGGGAATGGAGCCCTGGATGGTCTTTGCCCTGAGCAGCACGTTTGTGACGGGCAGCGGTCAGTTTATGATCTGCAATCTTTGGCTGGCGGGCGTACCGGCACCTTCGATTATCGCGAGCGTTGCCGCCATCTCCTCGCGTTTTGCGCTTTACTCGGCATCGATCGCGCCGCATCTGAGGGGTGCCTCGAAGCGTCAGACGCTGGCTGTTGCCGCGACACTTACCGAGGAGGCATATGGCATCTCGCTTGCCAAGTTGGTTGAAGGGGAGGATTGGGGCCCGCGCGAGTCCTTTGTGCTCAACGCGATCCTTATCGCAACATGGGGCGTTTCGTGTACGATGGGCGCTATCGTCGGCGCCGTTGTCGATGTTCCCACCGCCATTGCAGCCTTTGTCTGCACCTCGCTCTTTATCTGTCTGCTCTTTTCGCAGCGGCTGTCGCGCGGCAACGTTGTCGCGGCGGTTTCGGGTGCGGTATCCGTCTCCGTATGCAAGTTCTTGGGCCTCACGAATATTGCCGTGCCGGCAAGTGTCGTGGTCGGCATTGCCATTGCGCTGGCGTGCGATGCTGTATTTGACGGAAGAGGTGCCCGCGATGCCCGTTAACGAGTTCTTGGTTCTGTGGCTGTCGTCGTGGGCTGCTATCGCGTTCTTTCGCATCGCGCCGGCGTTCGCCTTGCGCGGGCGGACCCTGTCGCCCCGCATTACCGAGGCCCTGGGCTATATCCCGCCCGCTGCCTTTGCCGCGCTGGTCGCCAACGACTTGGTGAACCCCGGCGCGTTCGACGCGGGACTCTGGCCTGCCTTGGTTCCCTGGATTGCGGCCGCCGGCGTCGTAGCGGTGGCAATCAAGACAAAGTCGATGTTGTGGTGCTGCGTTTCGGGCATCGTGTTCTATATCGTTTTGAGCCTCGTATAGGAGCAGGACGCGTTATCGTCCCGGCCTAACGAATCGAATTTCTCACCGAGGCGGTCTGCTTCTTCTGGTACCATGGTCAAACTTTACTGTAGCAAAGCGTGACGTGGGCTTTTGTTCTGCGTCAGCGGAAATGGGGGTTTCATGGCACAGGAAGCGACCGCCAACGAGCAAAAGAAATTCAAGGTACCGCGCATCCCGGGCGACATCATGATCTATCCGATGATCGTCGGCCTTTTGCTCAATACCTTCTGCCCACAGGTCTTTGAAGTCGGCGGCTTCTTTACGGCTGCCTGCCGCGGCGGCTCCAACACCATCGTTGCCGCGATCTTGCTGTTCGTGGGCGCCGGCATCAGCTTTAAGTCCACGCCGGGCGCCATCAAGACCGGCATCGTCGTGCTGGTTCCTAAGCTTGTAGTGGCAGCCGCGCTGGGTCTGGGCGTCGCGTACTTCTTTAACGATAACTTTTTAGGCCTGAGTTCGGTTTCCATCATCGGCGGCATTACGTTTTGCAACATGGCGCTCTATACGGGCATCATGGGCGAGTTCGGCGATGAGTCCGAGCAGGGCGCTGTCGGTATCCTGTTCTTTACGGCCGGCCCCGCCGTCACGATGATCATCCTTGGTGTTTCGGGTCTCGCCAACATCCCCGTCGGCACTATCATCGGATCCATCCTGCCGCTTGTTATCGGCATGGTCCTGGGCAACTTGTTCCCGTTTATCAAGAACCTGCTGGTCCCCGGCGCCAATCCCGCGATCGCTGTCATCGGTTTTCAGCTCGGTGCGTCCATGAGCCTTTCGAGCTTCATCACCGGCGGCATTTCGGGCATCCTGCTGGGCCTCATCACGCTCTTTATCGTCGGTCCCATTACCTTTGCCTTCGAGCGCCTGTGTGGCGGCAACGGCAAGGCGGCCGTTGCCTGCTCCACCATTGCCGGCACGGCCATGACCACGCCGGTCGCCCTCGCCGAGGTCGCTCCGCGCTATGCCGAGCTTGCGCCCACCGCGTATGCGCAGATCGCCACTGCCGTCATCATCACGGCAATCATGGCCCCGATTCTGACTGGCTGGGTCGATAAGAAGTTCTGCCACGGCAAAGAGGATCTGTCGGTCGAAGGCGTCGAGGCTATTGAGGAGGCTGTTGCGACCGATATCGACGGCGAGTAGTCGTCTCTTCGAATCAGTGAAACGGTGCGTGCAATTCGCGCCATCAGAGCGTCCGAACGGCATCTGTTATCCAGAGTCATTCGGACGCTCTGCTATTATTCCCTTTACCCCTGCGGAGTAAGGGGTGTTTGGTGCCCGGGCATGACTCGGGCGATTCTGGCGACTTGGATATAGAGGGGATGGGACCTAGTGGTTAAGGCACTCAAGATCGAGATATTTATGCTGTGCATGATTATTCTTATCGTACTTGCCGCACGAAGCCGTCGCTCCCTGTTCTCGAGCACCCAGCAGCTTTTGTTCAGTATGCTCGGCTACACATCTGCCGCCTATGTCTTCTTCGATATGATCTGGACGCTCTCGGACGGGGTTAACACCTCCTTGGGCATCGCTGCCAACTGGGTTTCCAACGCGGTTTCGTTTTCGCTGTTTGCCATCGCGTGCCTCATCTGGTTCATCTATTCCGAGACGATGCAGGGCTCTCGACTTCTGACCACGCGCTCCAGGGTGGTGCTCGCGACGCTTCCGACGGTGCTGGTGGTTGTGTTGGCGTTTACAAGCTACTGGACACACGCCCTGTTCTACATCGATGCACAGGGCGTATATCGTCGCGGTGCGGCTTATATGATTCAGCCTATTGTTAGCTACTGCTACGTCATATATACGTCCCTGCATGCCTTTGTCCATGCTCGAAAAGCCGAAAGCCTGCAAAAGAAGGCCATTTATCGCACTCTTGCCTTCTTTGCGGTTCCCGCTCTGGTGGGTGGTACCTTCCAGGTGGTGTTTTCGATACCGGGCCTTTGTGTCGGTATAACGCTGAGCATCCTGCTGCTCTACATCATCTGCCAGGAGCAGCTGATCTCGACCGACCCGTTGACTGGCCTTAACAATCGCAACCGTTTTGAGACCTATATGCTGTCGCTGTTCTCGGGTACTGACCAGGCCGAGGGTGTGTATCTGCTGATGATGGATGCTGACGGTTTTAAGCAGATTAACGATCACTATGGACATGTTGAGGGCGACCATGCTCTTCAGGTTGTTGCGACGGCGCTCAAGGACGTCTGCTCGCCGGCTGGTGGCTTTATCGCACGTTATGGTGGCGATGAGTTTGTGGTGCTCCAAAAGGCCGCGGCGGAACAGGACATCATAGACCTGTGTTCGGCGATTGACGACGAGCTCGCTCGTGCCGAGGTACCGTATGCATTGCGGATGTCCATCGGTTACGCGCGGTTCGGCGATAGTGTTGATACCTGGCAAGACTTACTTCGCGCTGCCGATGCAGAGCTCTATCGCGTCAAGGCCGAGAAAAAGAAAGCCGGCGTACAAATACGCTAGAAAAGGGGCATACGACCGTGTTTGGTCGTGCGCCCCTTTTGCGTTTGTGGGGGGGCCACCGGCCATAATGCCCAGGCGCGGTGCGGCAAGACGGGCGTCTGCCGCCGCGACTCGATACGAAATCAACGAGAACCAGTGTGCTCCATTAAGCTAAAGTATGCGAATGCCCTCCCTAAAAAGGTGAGCTCGCTAGGCTTTTTTGGGTTTGTTGACGATGATGATGCCGCCGCAGACCAACAGCAGGGCAACGATGACGGTAACGGGGCTCGTGCCCGCGCCTTCGCCGAGCAGCAGCGCGCTCAGCAGCACACCAAAGACGGGGTTCATAAACCCAAAGACCGAGACGCGGCTGACGGGGTTGACGGCAAGCAGGCGCGACCACAGCGAGTAGGCGACCGCGGAGATAAGCGCCATGTAGATGATGAGCACGATGGCGGGGACAATCGCCGTGGGGGAGAGCGCGCCACCCATCAAAAAGCCGATGGCGGTGAGGACCAGGCCGCCGACTAAAAACTGCCAGCCGGCAAGCAAAACACCGTCGTGCTTGCGCGAGAAGATGCCGATCAGGCAGGTCGAAAGAGCACCCGCGACAGTGGAGGCTAGGATAAAGCCCTCGCCATCGAGCCTGAAGCCAAAGGTGCCATCTGCGCCCGAAAGGTTGACGAGCGCGACGCCGGCAAAGCCCAGCGCACAGCCAAGCACCTTGGCCGTATTGAGCTTCTCGGTGTGAAATGCCAGGGCGGCAAAGAGGATTGCGAGGAAGTTGGCGCTGGCCTCGATGATGGAGCTCGACATGGCGCTGGCGCGCGAGAGGCCCAGATAGAAAAAGAAGTACTGCCCGATAGTCTGGAAGAGCGACAAGACAAAGATGGGCTTGATGTCGCGCGCTTGCGGTATGAGAGGGCGGCGTTGGGCCGCGCTCATCCCAACGATAACCAGGGCGCCGGCAAGCGTAAAGCGTAAACCTGCAAAGAGCAGCTGCGAAGCGCTGTCGTGCGCCGGGATACCAAAGAGTGCGTAGCCGATCTTGATGCAGGGAAAGGCCGATCCCCAGAGTGCACAGCAAACAAGACAGCCCAGGATGAGTCCGGGCAGGGTGGCGAGATGCGGCTTGCGGCTTTCCATGATGTCCTTCCTACATGCGCGAAGCAAAAAAGAACCCGCCACCGGATGTGTCGGTGGCGGGTGTTGTTACCCGAAGGGATTGTACCCGATGGGAAAGGTTTAAGCGAAGTAGGCCACGCCGCTCTCAAAGATTGGCATGAACTTATCGCCGGGGACATGCTCGGGCACGTTGCGATACAGGTTGTCGCCGCGACGCTCGGCATGGCCCATCTTGCCCAGGACGCGGCCGTCGGGGCTCGTGATGCCCTCGATGGCGAGTGCGGAGCCGTTGGGGTTGACGGAAAGATCCATGCTGGGCTTGCCGTCCTCGCCCACGTACTGCGTGGCGACCTGGCCGTTGGCGATAAGCTGGGCGAGTACCTCGTCGTTGGCGACAAAGCGGCCCTCGCCGTGGCTGATGGCGACGGTGTAGGGGTCGTCCAGGCTGCACTGCGACAGCCACGGGGACAAGTTGGACGAGATGCGGGTGCGCACCAGACGGCTCTGGTGGCGACCGATGGTGTTGAACGTCAGCGTGGGCGCATCGGGCGTGGCGTCGACGATGTCGCCGTAGGGCACCAGGCCGAGCTTGATCAGGGCCTGGAAGCCGTTGCAGATGCCCAGCATCAGGCCATCGCGGGCCTTGAGCAGGTCGCGGACTGCCTCGGTGACCTCGGGAGCGCGGAAGAACGCCGTGATGAACTTGGCGGAGCCGTCGGGCTCGTCGCCGCCCGAGAAGCCGCCGGGGATCATGACGATCTGGCTTGCACGGATGCGGCGGGCAAGCTCGTGGGTGCTCTCGGCGACGGCCTCGGGCGTGAGGTTGTTAATCACGAAGGTGTCGGCCTCGGCACCGGCGGCACGGAAGGCGCGGGCGCTGTCGTACTCGCAGTTGTTGCCGGGGAACACGGGGATAATCACGCGCGGGCGGGCGATCTTGGCGCCGCCGTACACGTGGATATCCTTGGCGCGGAAGTCGATGGTCTCGACCTCGGGGGTCTCGCCGGCGCTGCGGTAGGCGAAGACGCCCTCGATGCCGCTCTCCCAGGCCTCCTGGAGCTCGGCGAGCTCGATGACCTCGGAGCCGGTGTCGATGACATAGCCCTCGACGGTGGTGCCCAGGGGCTCGACGACAACGCCGTCGGCGACCTCGGGCAGCTCGGCATCGTCGGCAAGCTCGACGATAAAGCTGCCGTAGAGCGGGGTGAAGAGGCTCTCCACGTCCACATCCTCGGCAAGCTCGATACCGATCTGGTTGCCGACACACATCTTAAAGAGGCTCTCGGCGCCGCAGCCGTAGCCGGGTGTGGAGACGGCCAAGGCATCGCCGGTGGCGGTGAGCGCCTCGACGGCGTCAAACGCGGCGAGCAGCTGCTGGGCATCGGGACGGTAGTCCTCACCGTAGGTGGCGGGGGCGATGCGGACGACGCGGTGCGTCAGGCCCTTGAACTCAGGGGAGACGGCGCGCGCCGCGCGGCCCACGGCGACAGCGAAGCTGATCAGAGTCGGCGGAACGTTGAGCTCGCCGGCCTCGTCCTCAAACGAGCCGCTCATGGAATCCTTGCCACCGATGGCGCCGGCACCCAGGTCGACTTGGGCCATGAGAGCGCCCAGGACGGCTGCCGTGGGCTTGCCCCAGCGCTCGGCCTCGGTGCGCAGACGCTCGAAGTACTCCTGGAAGGAGAGATAGGCGCGCTTGTGCTCAAAGCCGGCAGCCACGAGCTTGGCGATGGACTCGACCACGGACAGGTAGGCGCCCGCAAACTGGTCGGCCTCCATCAGATAGGGGTTGAAGCCCCATGCCATGGCGCTTGCCGTGGTGGTCTCGCCGTCCACGGGGAACTTGGCGACCATGGCCGAGCTCGGGGTGAGCTGCGTTTTGCCGCCAAAAGGCATAAGCACGGTTGCGGCACCGATGGTGGAGTCGAAGCGCTCGGAAAGGCCCTTGTTGGAGGCAACGTTGAGGTCGGTGACAAGCGAGGTCATGCGCTCGGCAAGCGTGGTGCCGGCCCAGCTGGGCTGCCACACGCTGCGGGCGCACACGTGGGCGACCTGGTGCTTGGGCGCGCCGTTGGAGTTAAGGAACTCGCGGGATAGGTCGACGATGGCGACACCGTTCCAGGCCATGCGCATGCGCGGCTCGGCGGTAACCTCGGCGATAACGGTCGCCTCCAGGTTCTCCTCGGCGGCGTAGCCCATGAACTCCTCGACGTCACCATCGGCGACGGCGCAGGCCATACGCTCCTGGGACTCGGAGATGGCGAGCTCGGTGCCGTCCAGGCCGTCGTACTTCTTGGTCACGGTGTCCAGGTCGACATACAGGCCGTCGGCAAGCTCACCCACGGCGACCGAGACGCCGCCGGCGCCAAAGTCGTTGCAGCGCTTGATCAGGCGGCAGGCGTCGCCGCGGCGGAACAGACGCTGCAGCTTGCGCTCGACCGGGGCGTTGCCCTTCTGGACCTCGGCGCCCGAGGTCTCGATGGACTCGGTGTTCTGGGTCTTGGAGGAGCCGGTGGCACCACCGATGCCGTCACGGCCGGTGCGGCCGCCCAGCAGAATGATCTTGTCGGTGGGGGCGGGGCACTCGCGGCGCACGTGGTTTGCCGGGGTAGCGCCCACGACGGCGCCGACCTCCATGCGCTTGGCCACGTAGCCGGGGTGATAGAGCTCGTTGACCTGGCCGGTGGCAAGGCCGATCTGGTTGCCGTAGCTGGAGTAGCCGGCGGCGGCAGTGGTCACGAGCTTGCGCTGCGGCAGCTTGCCCTCGAGCGTCTCGGACACGGGGACGGTGGGGTCGCCGGCGCCGGTGACACGCATGGCCTGGTACACGTAGCTGCGGCCCGAGAGCGGGTCGCGGATGGCGCCGCCCACGCAGGTGGCGGCACCGCCGAAGGGCTCGATCTCGGTCGGGTGGTTGTGGGTCTCGTTCTTAAACAGGAACAGCCAGTCCTGGTCCTCGCCGTCGACATCGACCTTCACCTTGACGGTGCAGGCGTTGATCTCCTCGGACTCGTCGACATCGGTCATGACGCCGGTCTTCTTAAGGTACTTGGCGCCGATGGTGCCCATGTCCATGAGGCAGACGGGCTTGGCGTCGCGACCGAGCTCGTGGCGCATCTCCATGTAGCGGTCGAAAGCCTGCTGCACCACGGCGTCGTCGATCGTCACGTCGTCCAGGACGGTGCCGAAGGTGGTGTGGCGGCAGTGGTCGGACCAGTAGGTGTCGATCACGCGGATCTCGGTGATGGTGGGGTCGCGATCCTCATCGCGGAAGTACTGCTGGCAGAAGGCGATGTCTGCCTCGTCCATGGCAAGACCGCGCTCGGAGATAAAGGCGGCAAGGCCGGCCTCATCGAGCTCGCGGAAGCCGTCGAGCACCTCGACGGGCTGGGGCTCGGGGGTCTCCATGTACAGCGTCTCGGGCAGGTCGAGCGAGGCGATGCGCGCCTCGACGGGGTTCACCACGTAGTGCTTGATGGCCTCGATGGCGGTTTCGTCCAGAGCGCCCGAGATCATATAGACCTTGGCGGAGCGCACGGCGGGGCGCTCGCCCTGGCTGATGAGCTGCACGCACTCGCTGGCGGAGTCGGCGCGCTGGTCAAACTGGCCAGGCAGGAATTCGACGGCAAAGACGGCGCCATCGCTTGCGGGGAGCTCGTCATAGGTCACATCGACCTGGGGCTCGCTAAAGACGGTCGGCACGCAGGAGCGGAAAAGCTCCTCGTCGATGCCCTCGACGTCGTAGCGGTTGATGATCCTCAGGGCCTCGATGCCCTTGATGCCGAGAATCTCGGTCAGCTCGCCCTTGAGCTGCTGAGCCTCGACGTCGAACCCGGGTTTCTTCTCCACGTAGATACGAGAGACCATTGGTTCCTGCCTTCCTGATCGGTTGGGCGTACGGTACGGTATGCGGCAGCGGTCGGTTTGCGGGGTCTGCCCTGCGGTCGCCTTGAGCCACATGTTTGTAAACCTCACTATGATACGACAGCTCGCGGCGCGTTGAGGACGGCGAGGGTGCTACAGTGAAGCGCAAACAAGAGAAAGGCATCACATGGCATTCGTTTCACTCGCCATCATCGCGCTCGTGGCCTTTGCAAGCCCCTTCATCGCCTCGGCGATTCCCGGAAAACCCGTTCCCGAAACGGTCTTTTTGCTCGTGTTCGGTGCTGTGCTGGGCCCGCATATGCTCGGCCTTATCCATGTAGATGCCGAGGTCTCGCTGGTGTCCGAGCTGGGCCTGGCCTTTTTGTTCCTGCTCGCCGGCTTTGAGATCGACCCCAAGAACATCACCGGCGTCGAGGGACGCTACGGTATGGCGACGTGGGTCGTCACGTTTGGTATCGCTTGGCTTGCCGTGCGCTTTACGCCGTGGTTCTCGGTCAGCCATTTCGACGGTATCGCCGTGACGCTCGCCTTGACTTCGACGGCGCTCGGCACGCTTGTGCCCATCATGCGTGAGCGCTCGCTCACCGGCACGCGCGTTGGCGACTCGATTCTCGCGTATGGCACTTGGGGCGAACTCGGTCCCGTGCTCGCCATGTCGGTGCTGCTGTCTGCCCGCACCGGCATCCAGACGCTCGTGATTCTTGGCTTGTTTGCTGTGGTCTGCGTGCTGCTGGCCGTGGTCCCAAGTCGTTCCAGGCGCGTCGGCAGCCGCTTCTTTTCGTTTGTCGAGGAACGCGCCGATACCACGTCGCAGACCTTCGTGCGCCTGACGGTGCTCATCTTGGTCGCGCTCGTGGCGTTCTCGGCCATCTTTGACCTCGACATCGTGTTGGGTTCTTTTGCCGCCGGCTTTGTCCTGCGCTATATCATCCCCGAGGGCAACCATACGCTCGAGACCAAGCTCGACGGCCTGGCCTACGGCTTTTTGATTCCGGTGTTCTTCACCGTATCGGGCGCAAAGATCGACCTGACGGCCGTGGCGTCGCGCCCGGGCTTGCTCGCGGGCTTTATCGTGGCGTTGCTGATTATTCGTGCCGTGCCTATTCTCATCTCTATGAGCATTTGTCCTGCGACGCGCGATGTGTCGGCGTATGGTCGCATTACCGTGGCCCTGTACTGCACCACGGCGCTTCCGATCATCGTTGCCGTGACGAGCGTTGCCGTCAACGCGGGCGCGCTGTCGCAAGATATTGCGTCGGTCATGGTTGCAGCCGGTGCCATCACGGTGTTCTTGATGCCATTGCTCGCGCAGCTCTTCTACCGCGTGGTCGACGCCGCGCCGGTCGCCGCCGTGGCGGAGGTTGCCGAGCATCCATCCGATGCGCTCGACATCCTTCGCGCCCATCACGATTTGGCGAGCCTGCTCGCACGCGAGCACGAGCTGCTAACCTCGCATGGACATGGTCGCGTATTCGAGGGCCTGCCTACGCTCGATACGATTGCCGAGCGTCTTTCCGCCGAGGCGGCGAGCGGCCACATCGATGCCCGCATCGTGGACGCGGCGCGTCTTCTTGCCGATAAGACCTATGGTGATGAGGTTGACCCGTCCGAGCTGACTCCGCGTGAGCGCCGCCGCCTGGAGCGCGCCAAGCTCGCCGTGCACGAATACCGCCGCCGCATGCTGGAGCTCTACGCGCGCGATGAAGCCCAGGACGACGACGGTAAGTAGCCAACGCCGCTGCGGAAAATGCATCCCGGAATTGGCGTTCAGAGTGGGACGCGCTTTCCGCGAGGGGGTCTTTGCGGAAAGCGCGTCCCAAAATCCGCGCCCAGAATGGGACATAGTTTCCGAAAGAAGGCCCTGAGGGAAGCTGCGCCCCGTTTTGGGCTGAAAAACCGGGACGCAGTTTCCCTTACAAATAGAACAAGGCGCGCTGCCAGCGGTTGATGCAGGCAGCGCGTCTTTTGCGTTGGGCCTCGTTGAGGTTCGAAGTCGTGGACTAGTTGGCCATGACGCCTTCGGTCCAGGCCTCGACGTCCTCGATGCGCAGGACGTTGGCGACCTCGGCCACGCAGTCGACACTGGCAAGCTCGGCGGCGGCAGCCTGGACGTCCTTCTCGAGCGCGCGGTGCGTCAAGAAGATGACCGAGCAGGCATCGCTGACGCCCGACTTGCCGTCCTCGACCTGGTTGATGAGCGAGATCGAGATGTTGTGCTTGGCAAAGATGTCGACCGTCTCGGACAGGGCGCCCACGCGGTCGGCGACCTTCAGGCGCACATAGTACTTGGTCTGGAGCTCGTCCATGGGCTTAAAGGCGAGGTTGTGGCCATAGGGCTCAATCTCGGGCAGCGGAGCAACGCCGCGGCTGATCTGCTCGGAGAGCGACAGGATATCGCCCACGACGGCGCTCGCGGTGGGGAAGGAGCCTGCGCCCGCGCCGTAGAACATGGTCTCGCCCACGGCGTCGCCTACCACGTAGACAGCGTTCATGGCGCCATTGACCTTGGCAAGCATGTGGTCGGCGGGGATCAGCGTGGGGTGCACGCGGACGTCGACGCCGGCGTCGGTGTTGCGGGCGATGCCGAGCAGCTTAATGGTGTAGCCGAGCTCGCGGGCCTGGGCGATGTCCTCGGCGCCGATGGTACGGATGCCCTGCTGGTACACATCGTCGGTGGTAACGCGGGTGCCAAAGCCAATGGAGGCGAGGATCGCCGTCTTGCTGGCGGCGTCGAAGCCGTCGACATCGGCGGACGGGTCGGCCTCGGCATAGCCCTTGGCCTGCGCGTCGGCAAGCACGTCGGCATAATCGGCGCCCTCGGCGTCCATGCGCGACAGGATGTAGTTGGTGGTGCCGTTGAGGATGCCGGCGATGGTCAGGATCTTGTTACCCACCAGGTCGTGCTCGAGCGTGCTCACGATGGGGATGCCGCCGCCGCAGCTGGCCTCGCACTTAATCTGCACGCCGCACGCGCGCGCCTTCTCGGCGAGCGTCTCGACATGACGGCCCAGCAGGGCCTTGTTGGCAGAGACGACATGCTTGCCGTTCTCGAAGGCGGTGGTGAAGATCTCGGTCGCGGGGTGCTCGCCGCCGATGAGCTCGACGACGATATCGACGGCGGGGTCGGTGACGACGTCGTGCCAGTCACTCGTAAAGGCCTCGCGCTCAATGCCTGCCGCCTCGGCCTGCTCCCAAGCAAGCGCGCAGGCGCGGGTCAGCTTAAGGTCGATGCCGTAGGCTGCAAGGTACTCATCGTGGTGGCTCTTGATCAGACGGGCCACGCCGCCGCCGACGGTTCCCAGACCGATGAGGCCGACGTTCACGGTGCGCAGGGGTTCGCTCATAGATAGCTCCTTCGTGCATCTTATGGATGGATTAACCGCTTAAAGGTTGAGTGCATTCTAGCGTGAACCGAGGGCGCGTGCTCGCCAGGCAACAGGAGTCGCACAAAACGGCACCCCCGAAACGCTGCGGAAACATTGGAAACATGCTCACTACATACGACCTACAGCCTATGTGATTCAGGACGGCAAGTACATCGCCGCCTAGGTGTGCACAAAACGCGACCGGTGAGGCTGTTTTAATCAGGGCAGGGGCGCTTGTAACAGAATGGAAATATTACTTTCACACAATAAAGTGGCTAAACTGCATAAACCGATAGAAATACGCAAAATTATGGATAAATGGACAAAACAAAAGAAAAGTTGAAATAATCGCCACTTTCCTCAACTAAAGCGTCTACTATTTTGCGAACGCCGAACACGGCGAAGGACGGCCTGTCGGGTAACCGAAACCCGACGAGATTTGAGAGGAGAGCCGCATGTCGAGCCTCACCGGTAAGTCATTGAACCCTGTTATGAATCGCAGGAGCGTTATCGCGAGCGCAGCAGGTCTGGGGGCGATGTCCATTCTAGCTGGTTGCTCCTCCAACGGCGGCGACAGCGGTTCCGCTTCGGGCGACGCTTCGTTTAAGATCGGCACCATCGGCCCGCTGACCGGCGCCAACGCGTCCTACGGCAAGTCCGTTACCCAGGGTGTCGAGCTTGGCTGCAAGGATTTCTCGACCAAGGAGCTGCCGCTTGCCAGCAAGGCCGAGGATGACCAGGCCGACGGCGAGAAGGCCGTCAACGCCTTCAACACCCTGCTCGACTGGGGCATGCAGGCCCTCGTCGGCCCGACCACCACGGGTGCGTCGGTTGCCGTTGCCGCCGAGTGTGGTAACGACCCCAAGACGTTCATGATCACCCCGTCCGCGTCCTCCGAGGACGTCACCGACGGCAAGGATTGCGTCTTCCAGGTTTGCTTCACCGACCCCAACCAGGGTGTCAACGCTGCCAAGTTCCTGGCAGAGAAATATGCGGACGAGAAGTTCGTGCTGTTCTATAACTCCGGCGACGCCTATTCTTCGGGCATCGCAGATTCCTTTAAGGCCCAGGCCGCTGAGTCCAAGCTCGAGATTGTCGACGAGGAGACCTTTAAGGACGACTCCGCCACGAGCTTTACCAACCAGCTGACCAAGGCCAAGCAGGCCGGCGCCACCATGATCTTTGCGCCGATCTACTACACGCCGGCGTCCGTCCTGCTCAAGAACGCCAAGGACATGGGCTACGACGTCAAGATGATGGGCTGCGATGGCATGGACGGCATCCTGGGCGTTGAGGGCTTCGATACCTCTCTTGCCGAGGGTCTGCTGCTCATGACCCCGTTCTCCGCCGACGACGAGAAGAACGCCGACTTCGTTAACGCTTACAAGGATAAGTACGGCGATACCCCCGACCAGTTTGCCGCCGACGCCTACGACGGCGTGCACGCGGTGGCCGAGGCCGTCAAGGAGGCCGGTCTTGGTGTCGACGCCGACCCGACCGAGGTCGCCGAGAAGCTGTCCAAGGCTATGCTCAAGATTACCGTTGACGGTCTGACCGGCAAGCTCACCTGGAACGATAAGGGCCAGGTCCAGAAGGAGCCCACGGCGTACGTCATCACCGACGGCAAGTACGTACAGGCCTAATAGGCCGCCTTACATAGAGCGGTTTTGATCCCAAGCAGGGGAGGTTTTGGCCTTCCCTGCTTGCTTGGTATCTAGGGACGATGTAACGTCCCTGTTTCATACATTAACTGGAAACCTATTCGAAAGGGGGATGTGGAACATGACGGTCTTTATCCAATACCTGGTCAACGGCCTGTCCATGGGCAGCGTCTACGCCATCATCGCGTTGGGCTACACCATGGTCTACGGTATCGCCAAGATGCTCAACTTCGCTCACGGCGACGTCATCATGGTCGGTGCCTATGTCTCGTTCTGCGCCACGTCGTATCTCGGCCTCCCGGGCTGGGCATCTGTAGTTCTCTCCTGTGTGGTCTGTACCGTTCTCGGTGTTCTCATCGAGGGTCTGGCATACAAGCCGCTGCGTCAGGCGGGCCCGCTGGCCGTTCTGATCACGGCTATCGGCGTGTCCTACTTCCTGCAGAATGCCGCACAGCTTCTGTGGGGCGCCACGCCCAAGAACTTTACTTCGCTCGTCGCCTTCCCGGTGCCGGAGTTCTTGGCCAAGTTCAACGTGAGCGCCGTCTCGCTCGTCACCATCGTCGCCTGTCTGGTTATCATGGTCGGCCTGATGTTCTTTACAGGTAAGACCAAGATGGGCAAAGCCATGCGCGCCGTGTCCGAGGACAAGGCCGCCGCTCAGCTCATGGGCATCAACGTCAACCGCACCATCTCGATGACGTTCGCCATCGGCTCTGCCCTTGCCGCCATCGCCGGCGTGCTGCTGTGCTCCTACTCGCCGGTGCTGCAGCCCACGACGGGCGCCATGCCTGGCATCAAGGCCTTCGACGCTGCCGTCTTCGGTGGCATCGGCTCCATCCCCGGCGCCTTTGTCGGTGGCATTCTCATCGGCATCATCGAAGCGATGGCGCAGGCCTACATTTCCACGAGCCTTGCCAACTCCATCGTCTTTGGTGTTCTGATCATCGTCCTGCTCGTCAAGCCTGCCGGCCTCTTGGGCAAGTACGTCCCCGAGAAGGTGTAGGTGAGCGTTATGAAGTTTCTTAAAGATAAGCAGACGCGTCACGACTTTGTCACGTACGCCATGTGCATCGTGGCCTTCGCCATCGTGTTCTTTATGCAGTCGAACCACATGATTCCGCGCATGATCGCCGGTCAGTTGGTCCCCATCACGGCCTACATTGTTATGGCCATCTCGCTTAACCTCGTCGTCGGTATTGCGGGAGACTTGTCGCTGGGCCACGCGGGCTTTATGAGCGTCGGCGCCTATACGGGAATCGTCACCGCCGTCGCGCTGGAGAGCGCCGTTCCGTCCGACCCGATGCGCCTGATCATCAGCATCGTGGTCGGCGCTATCGCCGCTGCCATCTTGGGCTTCTTGATCGGTATCCCGGTCCTGCGCCTGAGCGGCGACTATCTGGCCATTGTGACCCTGGCTTTTGGCGAGATCATCAAAGAGGTCGTCACCTGCCTCATTGTGGGCGTCGATTCCCGCGGCCTGCATGTGATCTTTAACATCACGGGTAACTCTACGATCGACGACCTGCACCTGCTCGAGGACGGCACCGCCATCATCAAGGGCGCGCAGGGCGCATCGGGCGTGTCGACCTATTCGACCTTCCTTGCCGGCGCAATCCTGGTTATGGTCGCGCTCGTGATTGTGCTCAACCTGGTTCGCAGCCGTACCGGTCGTGCCATTATTGCCGTGCGCGACAACAAGATCGCTGCCGAGTCTGTGGGCATCTCCGTCACCCAGTACCGCATGATCGCCTTCGTGGTTTCCGCTGCCCTCGCCGGTGCTGCCGGAGCCCTGTTCGGCGGTAACTTCTCGCAGCTTTCCGCCACTAAGTTCGACTTCAATACGTCCATCCTCATTCTGGTGTTCGTGGTCCTGGGCGGCCTGGGCAACATGCGCGGCTCCGTTATCGCCGCGGCGCTGCTCACGGTGCTCCCCGAGCTGCTCCGTCAGTTCTCGGACTACCGCATGCTCATCTACGCCATCGTGTTGATTCTGGTCATGGTCTTTACTAACAACCCACAGCTCAAGGCGTTCTTCGCACGCATTAAGGACCGCTTTGCTTCCAAGAAGGAGGTGGCAGCCGATGCCCAGTAAGTTTGAGTTCAACAAGGGCAAGATGGTCCCGTATCCTTCTGGCGCCATCGTTCCCGACCGCGACTTGGGCCAGCGCCCGGCGCTCGAGTGCATCCACCTGGGCATTGAATTCGGCGGCCTTAAGGCAGTCGATGACTTTAGCCTGACCATCGGCAAGACTGAGATCGCCGGTCTCATCGGCCCCAACGGTGCCGGCAAGACCACGGTCTTCAACCTGCTCACCAAGGTGTACCAGCCTACGCACGGCACCATCCTGCTCGACGGTGAGGACACTTCGGGCAAGTCGGTCTACCAGGTCAACCGCATGGGTATTGCCCGTACGTTCCAGAACATCCGCCTGTTCAATACCATGACGGTGGAGGACAACGTTAAGGTCGGCCTGCACAATCAGGAGCGCTACTCCGGTTTTGAGGGCGTGCTGCGCCTGCCGACGTATTGGAAGCACGAGAAGGCCGCCCACGAGCGCGCCATGGAGCTGCTGTCCATTTTTGACATGGAGCACCTGGCAAATGAACAGGCCGGCTCGCTTCCTTACGGCGCTCAGCGTCGTCTGGAAATCGTCCGCGCGCTTGCCACCAATCCCAAGCTGCTGTTGCTCGACGAACCTGCCGCCGGCATGAACCCGTCCGAGACCGCAGAGCTCATGGCGAACATCGTCAAGATTCGCGACACCTTCGGCATCGCCATCATGCTTATCGAGCATGATATGTCGCTCGTTATGAACATCTGCGAGGGCATCTGCGTGCTTAACTTTGGTAAGGTCATCGCCAAGGGCACGGCAGAGGAAATCCAGAACAACGACGCCGTTATCGAGGCGTATCTGGGTAAGCAGGATAAGGGGGAGAACTAAATGGCAGAGCCGATGCTTTCCGTCTACAACATCAACGTCTGGTACGGCGCTATCCACGCCATCAAGGACATCTCCTTTAACGTTAACGAGGGTGAGATCGTGGCCTTGATTGGTGCCAACGGTGCCGGCAAGTCCACAACGCTCAAGACCGTCTCGGGCCTGCTGCGCTCCAAGACCGGCTCCATCAAGTTTATGGGCGAGGACATTACCCATACGCCCGCTGATAAGCTGGTTGGTAAGGGCCTGGCTCAGGTTCCCGAGGGTCGTCGCGCCTTTTTGCAGATGACGGTCGAGGAGAACCTGGAGATGGGTGCCTATACACAGCCCAAGTCCACGGTGGCTCCGGGCCTGGAGCGCGTCTACGAGCAGTTCCCGCGCCTAAAGGAACGTCGTCGCCAGGTCGCCGGCACCCTTTCGGGCGGCGAGCAGCAGATGCTCGTTATGGGGCGCGCCCTTATGAGTAACCCCAAACTGCTTATGCTCGACGAACCTTCCATGGGTCTGGCACCGATTCTGATCGAACAGATCTTCCAGATTGTCGAGGACCTGCACAAGGCCGGCACCACGGTGCTTCTGGTTGAGCAAAACGCGCAGATGGCGCTTTCCATCGCCACGCGCGGCTACGTGCTCGAGACCGGCAAGATCACCATGACCGGTACCGGCCAAGAGCTCCTGCATGACGATAACGTCCGCAAAGCTTACTTGGGCGGCTAGGCGGTTCTGCCGTTCTGCCGAACGGCGGACCAGTTGACGCTGCGCGGGCACCAGAGCGACAACTTGTCATTCAAAGAGGGCGGCATGACCAGAAGGTCTATGCCGCCCTCTTTTCATGTCAATTTGTTCGCTCTGGTGCCCGCTCGCTGTCCGTCCTCTGCCTGCGACGTTGGAGGTAGTCGTTGGGGACGTTTTCCTTCGTCCCCGCCAAATCATTTTGCTCTGTCATGCGGGTTGGTATTTAAAGTGCGACAATGCCGTGTGGAAATAGAAGTGTCATCTGGGGGTCTATCTATGCTGTACGAGTTTTGTGCCGAGAACTTTGAGCGGGTGCCGGCGGCTATCGATGCCGGTGCAAGGCGTATCGAGCTGTGCGACAACCTTGCCGTTGGCGGTACCACGCCTTCGGCCGGCGTTATCAGCGCTACGACCAACTATGCCCACGAACACGATGCACGGGTGATGTGCATGATCCGTCCGCGTGGCGGCGACTTTCACTACAACCAGGACGAGTTGCGTATGATGGAGATGGACCTGGGCCTTGCCGTGAGCGCCGGCGTTGACGGCTTGGTCTTTGGCTGCTGCAAGCCCTGCGCTGGCGGATGGGCGCTCGACGAGCTTACGCTTGGCGCCCTCGTGATGGCTGCGGGCTGCGCGACCGAGGAATGTAAGCGTGAGCCCATCGACATCACCTTCCACATGGCATTTGACCAGCTCTCGCCCGAGGCTCAGCTCGACGCGATTGACACACTCGCCGACTGCGGCATCACACGCATCCTGACGCATGGTGGCGCTGCCGGTACGCCGATCGAGGACAACTTCGAAAACTTGGCCCGCTTGATCGAGTATGCGGGCGACCGCTTGACCATCCTTCCCGGCGGCGGCATTTCCACGGCCAACCGCGATACCGTGGCGGCGGCACTGGGCGTCTCCGAGCTCCATGGCACCAAGATCGTGCCGCTGGAGGTATAACCCGTGGCGCTGGTATTTGACGTTCGGCAGGCGAGCGGTAAGCCCGACGACAACCGCCGCCCCGGCACCGCGTGCCCCTTTTGCGATACCGAGGAACTCGCCAATATCATCCGGCGCGACGGTGACTGCATCTGGCTCGAGAATAAGTTTAAGACCTTGCGGGCCACTCGCCAGACCGTATTGATTGAGTCGTCCGACCACGACGCCGACCTGGTGACCTATGCGCCGGACGAGCTGCATCATGTTATGCGGTTTGCTCTGGATTGCTGGCAGCGGATGATTGACTCCCGACAGTATCGCAGCGTTCTCATGTACAAGAACAAGGGTCCGCTCTCGGGCGGTAGTCTCGTTCATCCGCACATGCAGATTGTGGGTTTGGAGCAGGAAAACGGTTATGCTTCGCTGACTTCCGCCAATTTCGAAGGCATAAATGTCTGGCAACAGGAGAGAATCTCGGTCAACATCTCAACCGAACCGATTATGGGGTTCTTTGAGGTCAATGTTTCAGCCCCGCAGGGAATCGCTGCCAGCGATGACACGAGAGACCAAGCCGAGGCGGATCTCTTCGCCGATGCGATCCAGGTAGCTCTGCGCTATATCCTGAACGAGCACCACGGTGGTCGCGCAGAGTCGTACAACCTGTTCTTCTATCACCTGGGCGGTCGGACCATTGCCAAGGCGCTGCCGCGTTGGGTGGTTTCGCCCTACTTTGTCGGCTATCGTTTGGCCCAGGTCAATGCTGAGACCACGCTCGATGTCGATGCTGAGCGCCTGCGTGCGCATCTGGAAACGCTCGTATAGTAAGACTAACACCCGCGTAATGCGGGCAGTCTAGCGTGCCATGGCGTTGCGGCCGGCCTCGACACGCTTGCGCTGGGCGGCGCGCTCCTCGCCGGTCAGACGCTCAAAGAGGTGCCCGATAAGCGAGGCGAGCACCTGCTGAAACAACGTTCCACACATGACGGGAAACACGACTTCGCCCGGAAAGTATTGCGTGGCGATGACGGCGCCCGAAGAGATGTTACGCATGCCGCAGGTAAAGCACATGGTAGTCGTCTCGCTATATGGCAGATGCAGCGCACGGGCGACCAGAAAACCGACGACAAAGCCGCTGATGGCGAAGGTCAAAATAAAGAGGGCGACTTCCAGGCGCACCGCGTTCATGTGCAGCACGTACTCGCTCATGGCGGTGGAGTTGGAGGCGATAACGCCCATCATCATGAACTTGCAGGCGGGCGAGAGCGCGGGGGAGAGCTTCTCGTGTCCCCATCCACGCGTGAGCTCGTTGATCACGATGCCGAGCACGGCGGGGATGGCGATCATAAAGGCCATGTCCTGCATCATGCTCGGCACATCGATCGAGACGGTGGCACCCAGCAAGAGCTTAAGCGTGAGCGGAATCGTCACAGGGGAGATAACCGAGGACGTCAGGATGATGGTGAGCGCGAGCGGGCCGTTGCCGCCGAACATGCTGATCCACATAAAAGCGGTGACGGCCACGGGCACGCTGTACTCGAGCACGATGCCGCAGACAAGGTTGGGATTGGAGCCAAAGAAGAGTGACCCCATGGCATACGCCGCGATGGGAATAAGCACTGCCGAGACCAGCAACGCCAGAATCAGGTGCAGCGGACGGTGGAACACCTCGGCTACCTGGTGAAAGGTGTTGCTGAGCGCACCCTGAAACGTCATAAAGGCGAAGAGGGCGGGAACAATGGGCTTGAGTACGCCGATCTGCTGGGGAAAGAGCACGCCGAGCGCCACGCAAATCGGAACGATGATCTGCATATGCCCCGCGAGGAACTTTCCCAGTCCAGCCCATTGCTTCATATGCCCCGTGACTCCCTTTATCCGCGAACTCGTTTGTATGGATATGCTAGACGCTCGTATGTGTCCGTGCGGCTGAAACGCTCGATTATTTCGAGGGCATTACCGCCATCGTTTACCGAAACCGCGGCGCACCGCGGCGTTTTGCGTCCGCGCTGCACGGTATAATAAATCCGTTCAACAGATCTGCCTGCCGAAGCGGGCATACACAGAGGACTCATCGCTATGAACCGTGAGAGGTATCGCGGCGACCTGCCCCTATCAGGGGTGGGTGCCTATGTCATCGCTTAAGACGACGCATCGCTGGGCGGTCGCTCAGCAAAACCCCGAGCTCGAAAAGGAGCTTTCGGCTGGTCTGGGCATTCCCGGGCTGGTGGCGCGCATTATGGTCGCGCACGGCATTGGCTCCATCAAAGAGGGCCAATTGTTTTTGACGCCTTCGCTCGATCGCGACTGGGCCGACCCACTCATTATCCCGGGCATGTCGGTCGTTGCCGACCGCGTCGAGCGTGCTATTCGCAACCACGAGCACATTGCGGTCTTTGGCGATTTTGACGTTGACGGCATTACGTCGACCTGCCTGTTGACCGAGGCGCTGCGCACGTTTGGCGCCGATGTCACGCCGTTTATTCCGCATCGCTTTGATGAGGGCTACGGTCTTTCGCGCGCGGCACTCGACCGCGTTAACGAGCTCGCTCGCCCCCAGCTGATCGTGACCGTCGATAACGGCATTGCCGCCAAGGAAGAGGTTTCCTATCTGGAGAGCTTGGGGATCGATTTGGTGGTCACGGACCATCACGAGCCCTCCGACCAGGTGCCGCAGGGTGTGCCCCTGACCGACCCCAAGCTCGAAGACGAGGGCCCCTCGCGCGAGCTTGCCGGTGCTGGTGTGGCGCTCAAGCTGGTGCAAGTCCTGGGTGAGCGCCTGGGCAAGCCGTCGTATTGGCGTTCGCTAATCGAGGTCGCGGCGCTGGGCACCGTGTCCGACATGATGCCGCTCACGCCCGAGAACCGCGCGCTGGTTGCCGAGGGCATCCAGCAGATGCGCGTGACGGCCCGGCCCGGCTATATCGCGCTTGCCTCGCTCGCCAAGGCGGACCTTTCGAGCATTACGGCGGATGGCCTGTCATTCTCGCTCATTCCCCGCTTAAACGCTGCCGGTCGCATGGCCGATCCCAAGCTGGCGCTCGACCTGCTGCTTGCCCACAATCCCATCGAAGCAAGCGCGCTGGCGGCTGAGCTCGAGGAAATCAACCGCCAGCGCCGTGAGATCGAGGCGGAGCTCACGCGCGATGCTATGGCAAAGGTCGAGGAGACCTATGACGGCGGACGCGCGATCGTCGTGGGCGGTGAAGGCTGGCACGAGGGTGTCAAGGGCATCGTGGCAAGCCGTCTGACCAACCGCTATCACGTGCCGGCACTGCTGTTCTCGATCGAGGACGGTATCGCGCGCGGCTCTGGTCGCTCGGTGGGCAAAGTTAACCTGTTTGACGCCGTCGAGCGCTGTTCCGACCTGCTGATTCGTCGCGGCGGACATGCCGGTGCGGTGGGAGTGACCATCGAGGCATCCAAGCTCGATGAATTCCGTCGTCGCCTTTCCGCCGTGCTATCGGAGATTCCCGTCGAGGACTTTGAAGACATCGACGAGGTTGCCGCCACGGTCGACCTTTCCGAGCTGAATATTGAGACCATCGAGCAGATTTCCCGTCTTGAGCCGTTTGGCCAGGGCAACAAGGTGCCGCTGCTGGCCGCCGAGGGCGTGACGATGTGCGATCGCGCCGTGGTGGGCAAAACCGGCGAGCACATGCGCTTTGTGGCGACCGATGGCGCCGCGAGTGTGCCGGCCATTATGTTCCGCGTGCCGCAAATCGATAAGCTCATCAACTGCGATAGCGCTGTCGACTTGGTGTTCGAGGCCGTTGCCGAGCATTGGCAGGGGCGTGTGAAGCCCAAGCTCATGATCAAGGATGTTCTGGTCCGCGATACCACGCTGCCCAGCGTCGACGATCCGGCATGCGAGCTTCGTCGTGGCGTGCAGCCGGCGGATTCCGGCCTGCGCCTGGAGTCGCGTAAGCGCGAGACGC
>CABURV010000001.1 GCA_902494035.1 uncultured Collinsella sp. | reverse complement strand
ATGGGGCACGGGCGGGCGCTCAAGGCCGTCGCGAGGAAGCGGCTCAGGGCGATATACGCCGTGATGCGCGACCGGGTGCCCTACCGGGAGTAGCCCCGACGGTTGACAAAACTATAGGAACACCCAACGACTACCCGGGGGAGTTGCCTTCCCTCGTGGCGGTCTTCTAGCAGAAAAACCAAGTGAGTAGGCTATTTGCAGCAGGCCAAGCACGCCCCAAAACGTCATTGCTCTGACCTGCGGTTTTATCGATCATTTGTCGCGATGTACTCGGCCAGTTCAAAAAAGTCTACTCACTTGCATCAGGGACACACCAGATAGGCAAAAACCGCCGCGAAAGGGCCTCTGGTCCCTTCGCGGCGGTCGTACGCCTCTGGTTTTGCGACGGTTTTGCCCGCTTGTTACTCGCTGTGGCAGGTGGCGATGGCGGCTCGCACCATGCCGGTGCTCATGAGGTAGGTCACCAGGAAGTAGCCGCCGTAGGATGCCAAGAAGATCGCACAGGTGAGGCCCACCGTGCCACCGATGCTCATGTGGCCGAACGTGCTCACCAGGTCGATAATCACCTTGAGCGCCACAAAGGAGTGCGCCAAGCCCACCGCCAACGGGAACAGGAAGAACACCGCTTGCTGTGCCATCACCGAATGGCGGATCTGGCGGTCGTCGCAGCCGATCTGCGCCAGCACACGATAGCTGCGGCTGCCGTCGGCCACATTGGAGAGCTGCTGGATCGACAGAATCGCCGCGCATGCAACGACCAAGACAAAGCCGATGTAGATGGCTAGGTAGCTAATAAGACCGTTCATTTGCGCTGCCTGCACGTACATCTCGGAGCGTGTGATGAAGAGTCCCCACGACCCCGGCTCCTTGCCGTCAACGAGCAGATTGTCGAGCGCAGTGTATTTAATGCTCTCGTCTGCCTCGGTCGTATCCATCCCCTGTTTGTAGTTAACGAGCAGGCTGCTGGAATACGGTTGCAGATTAAGTTGGGACAACAGCTCGTCGGCAACGACGACGGTACCCGGATTACTGCCCATCGCCGAGTTGGCGATGGCCGCCGTATCTTCGTCCGACTTATCGGTTGCGGGCTTGAGCGTATGCCCGCCCAAGGTAAGGGCATGGCCGCCAGCCATATACTTGGTGTACATGTCGACCAGCTCGCCGCCCAGATCACACGTGAGCAAGTACTGGTCGCGACCAATGCTCACCGGCTCCTTGCCCATCATCTGGCGCAATTTGTTGTACTGACTTGCCGGCGTCACAGACAGGCCTGTCGTGTCGGCGTTGCTACCCTCGAGCGCCTTGGGGAGCTTTTCGCCCATGATCTTGCACATCTCACTTGGAGTCACCGAAGGATCCGAGCCGCCAAGCGGATAACTCAGATACGAATCGATCTGCACATGCTCACCGGCAACATCGGCGATATTGACCTTCTTGCCGGTCTCGACGCTGTTGTCCGCCGACTTACCATAAATACTCTCCGTATCATTGTCCGGATCGGCAAGCTCACCATGCCACGCAGAGTACAAGTCGACCGTTGCGTCGGCCGGCACCATACGATCGGCCTCAGACGGGTCAGCATACTCTTTGTAACGGTCGAGATCATCGGGCGTGTAGTAGATATACGTCTGCGACATATCAGCCGGCGTATAGCGCTCCAGATTCTCGTTCATCACGTTGGCTATCGACATGCCGCACGTCACCGAGGTGATGGCCAAAAACAGGATCATCGCGATGACGCCCATCGAAAAGCACACCGTGTTGACCTTGGCCGCAAGCTGGCGCACGGTAAACATGTTGAGACCGCGCCAATACACACCGCGCAGGCTCTGCAGCAGCTTGATGAGCATGCCCGAGAGTCCCCAGAACAGGGCAAAGGTGCCCACGGTAACCATAGCGGTCGTGATGCCAAACTGGTTCATGGCCTCTTGCAGCTTGCTGTCCGTCTCGGTGAGCGGGAACCCATCACGTAGCAGACGGTAATAGGCCACGCCCACCAGCACCACGCCCACGGCAAAGATGGCAATCGCAATCCAGGGGTTGCGTGTCTTGATGCTCTCGTTGCGACGCTCGGCACCCATAAGCTCGATAAGTTTGGTGCGACGCACGGCGAGAAGGTTCAGCAGCAACGTGAGCACAAACATTACGAACATGCAGGCAAGGGTCAGGTTGAACGCATGCACCGAGAAGAAGAAGTGGAAATTGGCGATCTGTGTCTTAAAGAGCGAGGCCGTAAAGAATACCATGAGCTGAGAGAGCCCCACGCCCAGCACGATGCCGGCGACAAAGGCGCCGACCGAAACGATCACGGTCTCGAGCGCCATGATCGTGGCGACGCGCCCGCGCCCCATGCCGAGTACCTGGTACAGGCCAAACTCCTTTTTGCGGCGTTTCATGATGAAGTTATTGGCGTACACCATCAAAAAGGCCATGACGCCGGCCAAAAAGTACGTGAGGTAGCCGAGCATGGTACCCATGACCTCGGACAAGCCCGCTTCCTCGATGCCGGCGATGTCGACCTGCATCGAGACGGTGTTAAAGGCATAGAAGACCGTGACGCCCAGGGTGAGCGTCAACAAGTAAACGAGGTAGTCGCGGCCAGCGCGGCGGACGTTGCCCCAAGCGAGTTTACAGAGCATCGGAGCCCTCACCGCCCATCATGGCAACGACCTCCATAATGCGGTCGAAGAACTCTCGGCGGTCGGTGTCGCCGCGGCGCAGCTCGGTGAAGATCTTGCCGTCGCGAATGAACAGCACACGGCTCGTGTAGCTGGCGGCAAAGCTGTCGTGCGTGACCATGAGCACGGTGGCGCGTAGGCGGCGGTTAAGGGCCTCCAGGCTCTCGAGCAGCAGGCGAGCGCTCTTGGAATCGAGGGCGCCGGTGGGCTCGTCGGCCATGATCATGGTGGGGTCGGTGACGAGCGCGCGAGCCGCGGCAACGCGCTGCTGCTGACCGCCGGACATCTGGTAGGGATACTTGTCGAGCACCTGGCTGATGGACAGGCGCGCTGCCACATCCTGCACGCGGGTCGAAATCTCTGCCGAGTTTGCGCGGGCGATGGTGAGCGGCAAGGCGATGTTCTCGCGTGCCGTGAGCGTATCGAGCAGGTTGGAGTCCTGGAAGATAAAGCCGAGCTCCTCGCGGCGGAACTGCGAAAGCTTAGCCTGCTTCATGCGTGTTACGTCCTGCCCGTTGATGCGGATCGTGCCACTTGTGGCGCTATCGATGGTCGACACGCAGTTGAGCAACGTCGACTTGCCCGAGCCCGAAGCGCCCATGATGCCAACGAATTCACCGCGGTTGACGGTAAAGCTGACGTCGTTGAGCGCGCGGGTCACGTTGCCTAGCGCTCCGTATACCTTTTCGAGATGCGCGACCTCCAGTACCGGGGTCGCCATGTGCGTGGTTTGCATACCGAGTCCTTTCTTGCAATTAGTCTACGGCATCTATAGTCGCAAGAAGACGAGTCGGCTACCATCGATATGGCTTACGCTTGCCTTACCGTTGTGTAAGGTAGAGGTAGCCAGTCTGCCACGTGTTGATGTTGAGAGAGGACTCCTGTTGAAGACTGTTCATGTTGCCGCTGGGATCATTCGCAAGGAAGGATCTGACGAGCTGCTTGCCGTGCAGCGCGGCTACGGCGACATGCAGGGACTTTGGGAGTTCCCGGGCGGCAAGCTCATGCGCGGCGAGACACCCGAAGACGCCGTGCGCCGCGAGCTTATGGAAGAGTTGCAGGTAAAAGTCACCAACCTACGCGATTTCTACACCGTTGAGTACGACTACCCCGATTTCCATCTCTCGATGGAGTGTTACTACTGCTCGCTGGCTAAAGAATCCGATGAGCCTCAGAAGCACGACCGCCAGCTCGATATCCGCTGGATTCCGCGCACCTCGCTTGCCACGGTTGAGTGGATGCCCGCCGACAAAGGGCTTATCGATGCTCTGATTGAGTTGAAGGAAGATCGGCTTGAGTCCAACGGCGCCGCCGATGACGCCGCGCCCAACACAGCCGACAAACCCGCCACCAAGCCCAAGCGCGCACCTAAGCGCCGCAGCAAGAAGCGTCCCAAGCCCGGTCTGCTCGACGGCATCGATACCTCGGACCTCTCCGCTGACGAGCGCGAACTGGTGCGCCGCCGCGCCGCTATAAAAAAGTCCATGAAGGGCAACAAGCGTGCGAACACCAAACCCGAGCTGCTCGTTCGCCAGCGCCTGCGGGCAGCGGGCCTTACGGGATACCGTCTGGAATGGAAGGTTCCCGGCAAGCCCGACATCGCCTTCCCCGGCCGCAAGATTGCCATCTTCGTCAACGGCTGCTTTTGGCACCGCTGCCCCAAATGCAACCCTAGCCAGCCCAAGCGCAACGTTGAGTTTTGGGAAGCAAAGTTTCGCCGCAACGTCGAGCGCGACCGCGCTGCCGTGACAGCACTCACTCAAATGGGCTGGACACCCATAACCATCTGGGAATGCGAGCTCAAAAAGGACCGCATCGACGCCACGATGGAAAAGGTCATCGAGCAGGTGCGCGCCGCAGGGCCGCAGCGCTAGGAACGAGCCATCCACACGCCCCACACAGGCGAGCCACATCCGCGCCATAAACCTTAGAAAGCCCTTAAGCTCAAAACCTTGCAAGAGTGTTACTCGATAGCTTTTACCTGCGGTTTCATCGTAACACCAAACCAGGTTAAGCCTTTCTTTAGCGCTTCTTTGCAGCAGCCGCGGCATAATACTGCCAACGCACGGGACCTAGCAGCACACCCCGTGCGCAACCTTTTGGTGGACATCGAGGAGGCCGCATAAGCATGCATTCTTTCAATGACGCAGCACAGCAGCCATCCCTAAAACATGCAGACCTTTTCTCCTTCCCCCCGACACAGAGAGACGGCTTCCTCGACTCCCCCACCACAAAAGCCAAACGCTCAACCAATCAGAGCCTCAACTTGCGAGCATCCTTCGAAAAGCTCCAAGCATCCCTAGACAAAACCTTCCCCAACCAAGCCCGGGCATACTAACCCCTCATCAACAAAGAAGCCCTGACGCCCCACCCATTTCCGCCCCAACGCCACAAGGGCGACGACCTCGAGTAGATCAACCTGGGAGGGACGAGGGCTTAGTTCCCCAATCTTTCCGCAGGGGGGCAAAAAGCCTCGCCGCACGAAGTGCGCAGCGAGGCTTTTTGCATGCCCGAGGACGATTGGGGAACAAAGCCCTCGTCCCTCCCCGGGATATGTAGCGAGTCGGAGTACCCTTGCTGTTACTCTGCTTTGCCCACAGAGTTGAGGTTGGTCATGCGGATCTTAACCAGCTCGGTGATCTCACGCATGCCCTCCTTGGCCGGCTTCTTGGGATCGAAGCAGCCAGGGTTCTCGGCCATGTAGGCCATGAAGCCCTTGGTGTAGGCCTGACGCAGCTCGGTGGCGTAGTTGACCTTGCAGATGCCGTTCTTCACAGCCTCGGCAACCTGCTCATCGGGCACACCGGAGGTGCCGTGCAGGACCAGCGGCACGTCGACGGCGTCGCGGATGGCCTTGACCACGGACTGCTCGATGTGCGGATCGCTCGTGTACACGCCGTGGCTGGTGCCAACGCCAATTGCGAGGGAGGTGCAGCCGGTGCGCTCGACAAACTCCTTGGCCTCGGCAGGATCGGTGTAGGGGCTCTCGCCCTCAACCGCGGGACCGTCGTCCTCCTTGCCGCCAACCTTACCGAGCTCGGCCTCGACGGGCACGCCCATGGCGCGGCCAGCATCGGCGACGGACTTGGTCAGGGAAATGTTGTCCTCGAAGGACTCGTGCGAACCGTCGATCATGACAGAGGTGTAGCCAGTGCGGAAAGCCTGCATGCAGCGGTCATAGCCGTCGCCGTGATCGAGGTGCAGGGCAACGGGCACGGAAGCACGCTCGGCGGCAGCCTTGACCATGCCGTAGAAGTAGTCCAGACCAGCGGTCTTGATGGTGCCCGGGGTGGTCTGCATGATGACGGGGGACTTGGTCTCCTCGGCAGCGGCCAGAACGGCCATAACAAACTCGAGGTTCTCGACGTTGAACGCGCCAACGGCGTAATGACCGGTCTGAGCGTCCTTGAGCATCTTTTCGGTGGTAACAAGTGCCATGAGCGTTTGCTCCTCTCCCTCGCCCGCATCTGGACATCGGGCGTAGTTGTTCACAAGGCGTTTTACCTTGCGTTTTTCTGCGCTCATTGTATGAAATTCAGCGTCTTTGCACGTGTGAGATATTGAGCCCATGCAGGTCAATACAGTCGTTTTTGAAAAGTAAACGGAAGGAATTGGAGCCGAGTGGGCGTGTTCGATATTGATTTTTGGGCGTTCAGCGTCTTTCTTTTATAGAAAAGATAAGTAATCGAAAGGTGTTTTCTTACTCAAAAAGAAAATGAACGAAAATAGAGTCAACACAATTCCTGCAAATTTGGCAGAGAATGGAGCAGCTATGGCCCATGCAACAACCCGAGCCTTCGCCGATGAGCGTCGTGCCGCCATCATGGAAATGCTCGAGCATAATGCCTCGGTGCAGGTAGCAGAAATCGCCCAGACCTTTGGCGTGTCCTCCGTCACCGCCCGCGCCGACCTGGACGCGCTCGCCGAAGCAGGCAAGCTGCGCCGCACACATGGTGGTGCCGTATCGCTCCATAAACGCCTGACCGTCTCCACGCAGGATCGCCGCATCAATGTCAATGTCGCCGCCAAGCAGGCCATCGCGCAAAACGCCATCGAGCTCGTCGGTGACGGCGACACGCTGCTCGTCGACTCGGGCACCACGGCGCTCGAGTTCGTCCGGCTCCTCGATCAGCGCAACGGCATCACCGTTATCGCGGCCGACATTACCATCGCCGATTATATTGACGAGAGCATGCCCTCAGTCGATGTCGTCATGCTGGGCGGGGCACTGCGCAAAGGTCATCGCTATCTGTACGGCCCACTTACCATGCAGGCGCTCCAAATGGTCCACGCCGACCTTGCCGTCATGTGCCCTGGAGCTTTTGTTCCCGGCTGCGGCTTTACGACCGACTTTCCGCAGATGGCCGAGACCAAAGCGGCTATGGTCGGTGCCGCCCGTCAAAGCGTCGCCCTCATGGACGCCAGCAAGGTTAACGGACGCGGCATGTACTGCTTTGCCGAGCTTGCCGATGTCGACTCCATCGTGATGGACCGTGACCCCGACCATGCCGTCGCCACCTCGATCGCCGAGGCCACTGACAGCTCACGTCCAGCCCTCATCGTCGCCGGCACTTAAACAAAAACCACCACAAAGGTCTCCTTTGTGGTGGTTGAGCATCAGAAGTGAATGTGTCGCTACTTGGACAGCTCGTCGGCGAGAACCTCGATCTGAGCGCGCGAGGCGTCGTTGAGCGAGCCCAGCACGGTCACCTTGTTCTGCGCCAGGGTGATGTCCTTCATGCCCTCGAGCTCCTTGGTCATAACCTTGGCAGCGGTGGGCGCCCAGGAGCCGGCCTCAACGAGCGCCACCGTACGGTTCTGATAGGCGTGCTCGGCAAGCGTGTGGATAAAGGTGCTCATGAACGGGAAGATCTCGCCCTGATAGGTGATGGAGGCGAGCACCAGACGGTCATAGCGGAACGCATCCTCAACGGCCTCGGCCATGTCGTCGCGAGCCAAGTCAAAGACGGAAACCTTCTGGCCGCGGGCCTCGAGCGCAGACGCAAGCTCCTCAACGGCGGCCTTCAGATGGCCGTACACGCTCGCATAGGCAATCGTGATGCCCTCGTCCTCGGGCTGATAGCTCGACCAGGTGTTGTAGGTGTCGAGGTAATAGCCCAGATTCTCGGTAAGAACAGGACCATGGAGCGGACAGATGATCTGGATATCCAGATCGGCGGCCTTCTTGAGCACAGTCTGCACGAATTTGCCGAACTTACCGACGATGCCAAAGTAGTAGCGGCGCGCTTCGCAAGCCCAGCCTTCCGGGTCCTCGATGTCGTTGGCGCCGAACTTGCCAAAGCCGTCGGCACTAAAGAGCACCTTGTCGGTGGACTCGTAGGAGAAGATCACCTCGGGCCAGTGCACGTTGGGGGCGCCGACAAACGTTAGGCTGTGGCCACCCAGGTCGAGCACATCGCCCTCTTTGACGACCATCTTGCGCTCGGGGAAGTCGGTGCCAAAGTAGTTGACCATCATGCGGAAAGCGCCCATGCTTGCCACGATCTGGGCCTGGGGGTAGCGCTCCATAAAAGCGGCGATACCGGCGGAGTGATCGGGCTCCATGTGATGGACGACCAGGTAGTCGGGCGTACGGCCATCGAGCACGGCTTCGATGTTACCGAGCCACTCGTCAACAAAGCCGCCGTCGACCGAATCAGCGACAGCGATTTTATCGCCCAAGATAACGTAGCTGTTGTATGCCATACCGTTCTCGGACACATCGTACTGGCCCTCGAACAGGTCAATGTCGTGATCGTCGACGCCAACGTAGCGGATATCCTTGGTGATCTCCATCAGGCAAAGCCTCCTAGATAGACAAAAGAGCCCGTCTATCATAGCACTCGGCTACATCCCAACAGCTATCTACCGACATCCTTACCGATTGTTATTGAGGCGGAATATACCGCCGTTTACCTGCGCAAACTATGAGCGTGGTATCGCCGTGCTATGTCGAATAATGAGTTGGCCGGGAATACGAATGGCAACGGTTTTGCCCGCCGTACCCGCCTCGGGAACCGCATGCTCGAACACCTCGCGTCCGCGCTGATGTAGATCGAATCGCACGGTCGTGAGCTCGTTGTGTGCTACAAAATCATCGAGCGAATCATCGACGCCCACCACGCTTACGTCCTCGGGCACGCGAAGACCGCTATCACGCAGCGCGGCAATCGCGCCATTTGCCATCTGATCGTTTGCCGCATAGATCGCCGTCATGGTGCGGTCGTGCTCGGCCAGATACCTGCCGGCTTCGTAACCGCTGTTGGCAGACCAGTCACCCTCGAGCGGCTCTACCGGCTTGATGTGTTTACGCTCGAGTGCATCTTGCCAACCGGCGCGACGAAATTGCTCGTCGACCGAGAACGACGGGCCGCCAATATAGCGAATCTGCTCGTGCCCCAGCTCAAACAGGTGATCCATAAGCAATAGCGAGCAGCCGTAATGGTCGGAATCGACCGTGGTCACGCGCGGATGCGCGTACATGGTAACGATGACCGTGCCAATGCCCGGCAACGGATCGAACGTCTCAAAATCGGGCGCCATGCGACTCATACCGATGATGATGCCGTCCACCGGCAATGCGGCCATACGACGCGTGGCCTCGGCAAGCGAGAATTCCTCGGTCTTGGACATCTCGACCAGCGTGATGGCGAAATTATGCTCGCGAGCAGCGCTGGCGATGCCATCGATCATTGAGAGGTTGCCAAACTTGGTGACATCGTTGACGCACAGGCCGACCGAATGGTAACGGCCGTCGCGCAGCGAACGACCGGCATAACTCGGACGAAAGCCGAGCTCTTGCATAGCGGCCTGCACGCGCTGGCGCGTCTGCTCGTTAACGTTGGGCAAGCCGTTGGCGACGCGCGAAACCGTCTGCTGCGAAACGCCAGCAGCGCGGGCGACGTCGGCCATGGAGACCGGACGCGTACCTGTATCGTTGGACGGGCGCCTTGCCACAGGATCACCTTCACCCTTGCGAGATCTGAATAGCGTGAATGCCGGCCGGGCAGAAATACATCCCGCGCCGAGGCCCGCTATCGTCGGACGCATGTTAACGTACTCTACTTTTTCAATCCGCAACTCTTCTGCTTTATAAGTCCATACAGCAGTACCGTTCACGGCTGTATTTCTACCGATTACCAGATTCTCAAAAAGTGACAAACGTTGTGTTATGAGTACGTTACCATAGCCCGTAACGTGCGGTATCGTAAACACTTGGTTCATGCCGCTTCAAGTTGTTAACGTACTCATAACGACGCAAAACCCACCCGTGCGCGCCAAGGAAAGGACTCCCATGACCACCCCCGACGAAAAGACATTCGCCACGCTCACCAAGCTGTTCGAGGAGGAGTTTGGCCCCATCGGCGACCGCCAGGTACTCTACGTGCACGCGCCCGGCCGTTCCGAGATCAGCGGCAACCACACCGACCACGAGGGTGGCCACGTTATCGCCGGCTCGCTCGATGTCGCCGTTGACGGCATCGCCGTGGCAACCGACTCCAACAAGATTCGCGTTGCCGACGAGGGCTATCCTACGTTTGAGATCGCGCTCGACACGCTGGATATTCAAGAGTCCGAGAAGGGCACGTCCGCGAGCCTCGTCCGCGGCATGGCCCACGAAATCGCTGCTCTGGGCGTTGAGCCCCAGGGCTTCGACTTCGCCTTCACCTGCTCCGTTCCCTCGGGCGGCGGCCTTTCCAGCTCCGCTGCCGTCGAGGCCGCATACGGCCGCGCCATGGAGACGCTCTGGGGCGCGCCCGCCATTGAGCCCGTCACGCTCGCTCAGATGAGCCAGCGCACCGAGAACAACTACTACGGCAAGCCCTGCGGTCTGATGGACCAGGCGGCTGTGTGCTTGGGCGGCCTCGCCTACATGGACTTTGAGGACCAGGCTCAGCCTAAGACCCAGAAGCTCGAGCTCAACTTTGAGGATCACGGTTATGCGCTTGTGCTCGTTAAAGTGGGCGCCGACCACGTGGCCGCCACCGACGACTACGCCGCCGTTCCGCGCGAGATGCAAGACGTCGCCGCCGAGTTTGGTAAGGCACGCCTGTGCGAGGTAAACGTTGCCGACTTTGACGCCAAGCTCCCCGAGCTGCGTGCCAAGCTGGGCGACCGTGCCTGCCTGCGCGCCGTTCACTACTGGTACGAGAACGGCCTGGTCGACAAGCGCTGGGCAGCTCTGAACGCCGGCGACATCGACCAGTTCCTGGTCCTGACGCGCGAGTCCGGTGCCAGCTCCGCCATGTACCTGCAGAATGTCGTTGCCAAACTGGGCTCCGAGCAGCCCTCCATGTATGCGCTTGCCCTTGCCGAACATGTGCTCGACGGCCGCGGCGCCGTCCGCATCCACGGCGGTGGCTTTGGCGGCACCATCCAGGCCTTCGTGCCGCTCGATCTGGTCGACACCTTTATCACCAAGATGAACAGCTGGCTGGGCGAGGGTTCTGCCCGCCACTACGCAATCTCTGACAAGGGGGCTTACGCGGCATGGCTGTAATGACTGATGTGCGCGAGGCCGCGCAGGGCCTGATTGAGTATGCCATCCACCGATCGATGATCGGACAGGACGACCGCATCTGGGCCTACAACACCATTTTGGAGTGCATCGGCGCTACGGGACCGGCGCTCGATATGGCCTGGGCGCTGCAGAACGAGAAGCTCTCGCTCTTGTACCCCGATACGCTCCCCGATTTTGACCTGGAGGGCACGCTTGCCGCGCTTTCCGAGGCCGCCGTTGCCAACGGTGCTGCCGAGGATACGGCATCGGGCCGCGATCGCATCGCCATGCGCATCATGGGTGTGCTGATGCCGAGGCCTTCGGTTGTAAACGAGGAATTCAACGGCCGTATGGGCGTCAACGAGCCCCGCGCCGCGACCGACTGGTTCTACGGTCTGTGCTGCGACGCCGGCTACGTGCGTCGTGCCGCCATCGCGCGCAATATCAAATGGAGCACCCCCACCAACTGGGGCGACCTGGAGATCACCATCAACCTGTCAAAGCCCGAAAAGGATCCGCGCGACATTGCCGCGGCCGGCGCCGCAAAGAACACGGGCGAGAAGTATCCCGCCTGTCAGCTCTGCATTGAAAACGAGGGCTACCCCGGACGCTCCGCCGCAGCCGACGGTGGCGCTCACCCCGCCCGCCAGAATCTGCGCGTTATCCCCATCCAGCTCGACGGCGAGCGCTGGGGTTTCCAGTACAGCCCGTACGCGTACTTTAATGAGCACTGCATTGCCATGAGCTCCGAGCATCGTCCGATGCACGTCGACCGCAAGGGTCTGACCTGCCTGCTCGATTTTGTGGACCTGTTCCCGCATTACTTCATCGGCTCCAACGCCGACCTGCCCATCGTGGGCGGCTCGATCTTGTCGCACGACCACTTCCAGGGCGGCGCACACGAGTTCCCCATGATGCATGCCGCCGAGGTCTCGCAGTTTAGCGTGCCCGGTTTTGACCAGGTCAGCGGTACCGTGCTGCAGTGGCCGCTCTCGGTGCTGCGCCTGCGCTCGCATGACCGCGCCCAGTTGCTCGACGCTGCCGAGAAGATTATCCTCGCTTGGCGCGAGTGGACCGATGAGTCTGTAGGCGTCATCGCGCACACAGCCGACGGCGTGGCCCACAACACCGTGACGCCCGTCATCCGCCGCGTCGACTCTCGCGGAAATGCCGGCGGCGAAATCTACGAGGCCTACCTGGCGCTTCGCTGCAACATCACGACCGACGAGCATCCGCTGGGCGTTTTCCATCCGCATGCCGAGTACCACCACATTAAGAAGGAGAACATCGGCCTGATCGAGGTCATGGGCCTGGCCATTCTGCCGCCGCGCCTGGTTCCCGAGCTTGGCGCTGTCCGTGAGCATCTACTGGCAGCCAAGGTCGATGCCAGCTACGATCTTGCCGGTGCGCTCGAGGGCGATGATCTTTGTCGCAGCCATGCCGCGTGGGCCGAGGACGTCTTTGCTCGCCGCGCCGACGAGCTTACGGCCGACAACGCCATCGATATCCTGCACGAGGAGGTCGGCGTGGTGTTTGGCCACGTGCTCGACAACGCCGGTGTCTTTAAGTGGGACGAGGCAGGACGTGCCGCCCAGCAGCGCTTTATCGACTCGCTGTAGCATGCGAGTTCGAGCCTCATCAGCGGCCACAACATAACCGCCCACATGACAACGGCGCCCGCCGGCAACATCGCCGACGGGCGCCGTTTTCTGATGCAAGGGTAGCTAATTTGCACCAAAACAAGGAGTGTTCCAAACTGCCGGCAGAGAAGGAACGTCCCCAGGTGCCGACCTAAACACCCACATTATTCGATGGAAAAACGTGGTTGCCTCACACATTATTCCATCGAAAAACGTGGTTTACTCCCACATTTTTCGATGGAAAGACCAAGACGGTCTTATACTAACCATGATCGTTAGGAGGCAGTATGCAGCGACAGCTAATGGACGAACTCATCGCTTGGAAATCTAGGGCAAACCGCAAGCCCCTCCTGCTTAAGGGGGCCCGCCAGACGGGAAAAACCTGGCTTCTCAACGAATTCGCAGGCCAGCAGTATCAAAACGTCATCCGTTTTGACTTTATGCTCGAACCGGGCGTACGTTCGCTGTTCGACGGAAGCCTTGACCCCAAACGCATCATCTCCCAGATAGAGCTCCTGCGCGGCCAGACCATAACGCCGACAGACACACTCATCATCTTCGACGAAATCCAAGAGGCACCGCGTGGCATCACCTCGCTCAAATACTTCAACGAGCTGGCGCCGGAATACCATATCGTGGCAGCCGGCTCCTATATGGGGCTCGCGCTCCGACGCGAAAACGAGTCGTTCCCCGTCGGCAAGATTGACCAGCTTACCATGCGCCCCATGGGGTTTGTCGAGTTCGTTCGTGCCGTCGATGGCGATCCGCTCGCAGATGCCATCCTTGCCGCAGACATGGACCTGCTGACAAACGTTTCCGAAAAGCTCGAGCGCCTGCTCAAGGAATACCTCGTTGTCGGTGGCATGCCAGAAGTTGTCTCCGCTTTCGCCGCCTCCCACGATTTCATCGAGACCCGCAGGCTTCAGCAGCAAATCATCGAAGCTTATGAATCCGATTTTGGCAAGCATGCGCCAGCCCGCATCGTCGAGCGCATGAGGCTGGTTTGGAAATCCCTTCCCGGCCAGCTCGCAAAGGAAAACAAGAAGTTCGTCTACGGCGCGCTTCGTCCTGGGGCGCGCGCACGCGATTTTGAGGAAAGCCTCCAGTGGCTCATGGACTATGGAATCGTTCATAAGGTACCACGTGTTTCCGCCCTAAGAGCACCGCTCACAAGCTACGAGGATCTCTCGGGCTTCAAGCTGTTCTGCATCGACACCGGCATCCTCGGAGCACTCTCCGGCCTCTCGCCAGCCATTGTTCTGAACGGGCCCGCTGTTTTTACGGAGTTCAAAGGCTCGCTGACCGAGCAATACGTCGCACAGGAGCTTTTGCTCCAAGGCAAAACTCCCGCGTATTGGTCATCCTCCTCCGGCAATGCAGAGACTGACTTTGCCATCGACCATGCGGGGACCGTGCTTCCGCTCGAGGTCAAGGCGGCAGAGAATCTCAAAGCAAAGAGCCTGAGAATTGCCTGCGAGAAGTTCAAGCTCGAGCGCTGCGTGAGAACATCGTTAGCGGCATATAGAGACGAGGGCACGCTCGTCAACATTCCGCTCTGGGAGATTGGGCAAATCGACAAGCTGGCATAGGCGCTGTGGAGGGGGGGGTGCCCCGTAAGGAGTGTCCCAAACTGCCGGCAAAAATGGAACGCCCCTATCTGCCGCATTCCCGAAGCAAGGCAACGCCGATGTTTTGGCAACGGCAGCGAGCGGGTCGCATTTGAGACAAGGTGATGTGAAACGAAAGGGCGCTGACCTTCTGGTCGCGCCCTTGAAGTTGAACGTCAGATTGTCCAAATGCGGCCCGCGCAGCGTCGAGCCGTTACGGCGTTTGGTAAAACCGCGTAACCCTAAAGCTCCGTTACTTCAACGTTGTTGAAGATCTCATCCCAGCGGTCCATGACCAGGTGGCCGGTCTTGGGATCCATGGCGTTGAGCTTGCCGCAGGTATTGGCGGTCTTGAGCACCGTGACGTCGTCGGCACCAGCAGCAATGGCATGCGCAAAACCGGCGATGGTCGAGTCACCGGAACCCGTCGCGTTCACAGCCGCAATCGCAGGCGTCTTGGCGCGGAACGCGCGACCCTCATGGAAGCCCACCGAACCGGCAGCTCCCATCGAAACGACAACCCAGGGAATACCGGCAAAGCGGTCATCGGCGGCAAGTGCCTCGCGCAGGGCATCGACATCATCGGTCGTAAAGGACGTACCCAGCAAGCCGTTAATCTCGGTCAGGTTGGGCTTTACGAGCTCAGGCTTATCGTCGGACTCCAGCGCGGCCTCCAGTGATGCACCCGAGGTGTCGAGCAGCACCTTGGCGCCCGCCTCCTCGGCGATCTTGACGAGCTCGGCATAGTAGCCGGCATCGACACCACGCGGCAGCGAGCCCGAAAGCGTCACAACGTCCGCCTTCGCTGCAAGCTCGGCGAACTTGGCCGTAAAGGCCTCGAGCTCGACCGGGGCGATCTGCGGGCCGCTCTCCAAAAGCTCGGTCTGATTGCCCTCGTGCAGAATATTCAGGCAAATGCGCGTCTCACCGGCGATGGGCACAAAGTCGTTCTTAACGCCGTCGGCATCCATAAGCTCGGCCATATAGGCACCCATGTGGCCGCCGAGCAGGCCAGTCGCGAGCACGTCGTCGCCCAGCTGCAGCAGCACACGGCTCACGTTGAGGCCCTTACCGCCAGCGGTCTTTTCGGGCGTCACGCGGTTAACATCGTCGATGATCAGCTTGTCGAGCTGATAGCGCGTATCAATCGACGGGTTCATGGTAACGGTCAGAATCATATTGAACTCCTGTTCCGGGGCGGCATAACCCGCCCCAAACATACGATAACTCGTTAAAGGATCTCGATCTCAAAGCCGCGAGTGACGGTCTCTCCCGGCTTGGCCACCAGGCAGCCACGCTTGTGCTCCAGAATATCGTCCTCGTCGGAGCAGGTGGACAGACCACCCCACGGTTCAACAGCCACAAAGTCGCCCTCGGGCTTGCTCCACACAATCAGGTACGGCATATCGGGGAACGTCAGGCGCACGCCCTTGTCCTCGGTTTTCTTGGTCAACGTAACCACGCGGCTCTCGAGCACGTCAAAGATGGTCTCCGCGGAGTCGAAGAGTTCGTGGGTAAGCGGTAGGTTCTGGCCGATCATGGGGTTCTTGCTGCGATGTTCAACATCAATCAGGCCCGTCGAGGGAACGGCAGTACAGAGCTCGGTGGCCTCACGCTGCTCAAAACGAAGCTCATAATCGTCATAGGACTCGCCCTCGTCGAGCGGGCACTTAAAGCCGGGGTGACCGCCCACAAAGAACGGCATGTCCTCGGTGCCCTCATTGGTCACCTCGTAGGACACGTTCACCTTTTCCGAATCGATCGTGTAACGAGCAACGATCTTAAACGGATACGGGTACTGCTCGAGCAACTCAGCATGGTCGGCAGAGCTTAAGCTCAGCGCAACCATGTTGTCGCTCTGCTCCTCAAGCTTCCACTCCTGTTTGCGCGCAAAGCCGTGGCGGGCGAGCTTTACCTCGCGACCGCCCATGGTCATTGCGTGACCGTCACGAAGGCCACCGCAGATCGGGAAACAAATGGGCGCCTGGCCCGACCAGACCGCCGGATCACCCTGCCACAGGTACTCACGGCCGTTGGCCGCAATAGAAGTGAACGACCCGCCCGCCGTGCTCAGTGCTACGCGAATAGAACCGTTATCAAGAACAAACTCCATAGGAGCCTTCCCTTTCTTACGACAGCCCGCCAAGTCAATAGGGCTGATAGAAAACCGGCCCGCGCCCCCTCACAGAAACGCGAGCCGTCAATTAAAAAGCTGCAAATCGCCAAGTACAGCCAAGAGCGAAGCACTCAAGCCAAGCAAGCAAACGTGTTATCGGAGCAGCTTACCGAACCAGAAAGCTTCGCAACAACAGCGGCGATCTCACAGGTCACTCAAACGTCAGCGAGCGGCGCTCAGGTGCCCCAGGTCGCCACGAAAGAGGAGCGACGCGTACTTCATGTACGCGAGCGACGGTTTGAGCGGCGAGATGGGGTGCCTGGGCGGCGCGCAGCGTCGGCCGGTCCGGCGTTTGTTAAAACGCCGGAACCTAATTAGTCGTGATACTCGCCGCGGTCCCACTTCTCCAGGAACTCGTCAAAGAAGTGCGGGTCAGCCTGAGCCTCGGCGTCGGCCTTATTGCAGGCATCGATCTTGGCGATCAGGGCATCGTGCTCGGGGGTCTTCTCGTAGGGCTCCTCCAGGAAGGCAAGCATGATGTCGGCCATCAGGAACTCGCCGGTAATCTTGCCGCCAAAGCCCACGATGTTGGCGTTGAGCTCGCGACGGGCATACAGGGCAGAGGTCATGTCGCGAACCAGGGCGCAGCGGGCGCCGGGAACCTTGTTGACGGCGTTGGTGATGCCGATGCCGGTGCCGCACAGGGCCACGCCAAAGTCGGCCTTGCCGCTGGCAACAGCCTCGCCCACGGCCTTACCGTAGATGGGATAGTGCGTACGGGTGTGGCTGTAGGTACCGCAGTCGAGCACCTTGTAGCCAGCCTGCTCCAGGCGGTCGGCCAGATAGATCTTCTCGTCCGTAACGATATGGTCGCAACCGATTGCGATGGTCTTCTTCATCAGAACGTCCTTTCGTCTGAATTCACAAGTTGAGGTAGAAGTTCGAGTTCTCGGTGGCTCTCGTTAGGCCATCTTGTTGAGCATGTCGACACGGATCTGGTGACGGCCGCCTGCGTACTGGGCGCGCAGGAACTCGCGGGCGATCTTCTTGGCGACCTCGGTGCCCACAACGCCCGGGCCCATGGTGACCATGCGCGAGCCGTTGTGCTCGCGGGTCATGTAGGCGGAACGCTCGTCGGAAATGTTGGCGACGACCATGCCCTTAATCTTGACGGCGGCCATATAGGAGCCGACGCCGTACTTATCGAATGCGAAGCCCTGGGAATCCTTGTGCTCAAGCAGGTCCTTGGCAACGGCGGTCGCGGAATCGACAAAGTCCGCGGCAGGGGTCTCGGAATAGTCGACGACCTCGTGACCGTCGGCGATGAGCATCTCCTTGATGGACTCCTTCATCGACATACCGTCGGCATCGGAAGCGATTACAACCCTCATGACATCCTCCTTGAGAGATACGCAGGTGCGTAGTTTCTGTTTGGAAGTGTTGAATCGCGTTCAGGTCCGGGCATCTGAATGTGCGGTTCTTCACTGTTCATGTTTATTTGAACACATTCGAACAGTAACTGCAACAACTATTTGTTTATCTTTGTTCTTTTTTGAACAAATACCGTTTACGGATGATTGCTGACCGTTTGGATTCAGGGAATGCCCAGCTTGTCACGTATTCAACAAACAAAAAGGGCGGCCGAGAACGCATCTCGGCCGCCCTTCTTACGGTTGGTTTTCCAAACATCGCTTTGCCGCCTACTCGGACTGTCCGCCCTTTTTGGCGTGCTTGGAAGGAGCGCTCAGAAAGCGGCCCGTCAGATAGTTCGCGGGACCGGAGATATCGATCCCCAGCAGTACGTGTCCCAGCCACAGGAACGCCACGAGCACCAGCAGCGGGATAACGCACGAAGTCACGATCATCACGATGACGCCTTCAATCAGATCGGTTACCTGCCGCACGATCTCATCGGTCATCTGCTTGGCGCCGCTGGTCACCGACGTAACAAGGCTCGATGCCCCATCAGTCAACTGCTCGAGCACGTTTTTGGACGCCGTGGTCTCGGATTTTTTCTTGTTCGATTTTGAGCTGGTCTCGGCTGACTTGTCCGTGGTGTCGGCCGCGTCCGCAGCGTCCGCAGCCTTTTGCTCAGCTTGCTCAATACTTACGCGATACGTTTCATCGACCTTTTGCGACACCCATACGCTCGCGGGCACGAGCGCCATGCCGATCACGGCAACCACCAGTACGCGTGTCGCCACACGGCGCAGAACAGTGCTCGTGCTCCAGCGCCCGTGAATGCCGAGCGACACCGCAAAGAGCACCAACGCAAACGGGATTAAGATGCCCAAGCCAACCGACCACAAAATGGTTAGCAGGTATTTCTCGAGGTAGAGCACGGCAAGCACGATACCAAGGTTGCCTGAAAGCTGCGCGAGCTGCTCGGCAACCGGCGTTCCCGTATCACCCGGCAGCGCGGTAATGCCCGCAGACAGCGCCACGCACGAGGTCGTGAGCGCCAGTACGTTACCCTTCTTTTGGTCGATGACCTCGATGGTGGAGTCCCAAGTTTTGGTATCGGCGAAATGCGGACGAGCTACAAAGCCCGACAGCAGCGCCAGGACCACGAGCGCAACGATAAAGCCAATCTGCAGCTTTTTGTTTGCGCACACGACATCGGACAGACTGGGCTGCAGCTCGGTTACCGTCGTGTGCTCGGTTATCTGGACAGGACGCCCATGAGCCATCTCGTGCGCGTCTCTTTTTTGTATTGACCCGTTATCCGGCATTTGGATACCTCCTCAGTCCGGCGTTTAATTCGAAAGGAAGTATACCCACCGAGCAAAAATCGAACGAGAGGACGAACGGAGCGCGCCAAGACTGTCCCCAATGACTAGTCGTTTAAGAACGTCCCCAATGACTATCTCGGGATGAGTTGCGGAGAGGAGGACAGAAAAAGCCCTGCCGCGGGTTTGCGGCAGGGCTTTTGGAAGGGGACTTGGTTGTGAGGGCTCGTTAGGCGAGCTTGGCCTCGAGCTCGGCGATGCGCTTGTAGGCATCGATGGTAAAGCGGGCCTGCTTCTCCAGGATCATAGTGGTCATGAGGGTGTCCTGAGCGTGAGCCATGATGAAGGTCATCTCCATCTCGCCACCGCCGGCCTCCTGCGAAAGCAGCTTGGTCTGCGTGTCGTGGGCACCGATGAGCGCATCGCTGGCATCCTTGTGCAGCTGCTCGGCCTTCTCAAAGTCACCCTCGCGAGCAGCATCGAGCGCTGCAAGCAGATCGGTCTGGGCGTCACCTGCGTATGCGACAATCTCGAATCCAACCATCGAGATTTCTTCTTTGGTTGCCATGTTGCGTTCCTTTCACATATGAACCAATGGAGAGCATCGCGTCCGGGCATACGCGCTGCGTTCTGTATGACAGAAACATTAACATTCAAACAAAAAAGAACAGCGCAAAACGTAATTTCGAGCTATGAACGGTCACTTTTCGTCCGTGAACGGTTTTTAAACCAATCTGAACAATATCGAACACAATTAGCGGAAACCCAAACAGACCCGCGCCCTAGCGCCAATCGCGCACCGTATCGCCCTCGACGAGCACGCCCGGAAACAGCATGTGCTCCACACCGGGTTCAACGCCCTCGGCGCCGGCAATCTTGTCGACCGCCCACATGCCGACGCGCTTGTTGTCAAAGCGCACCGTGGTCAGGCGACGGTCGGGCACGATATCGCCCAGGCTATCGTCAACACCCACCACGCTCACGTCCTGGGGCACGCACTTCCCGCGCGACTCGAGCCCACGGATGCAGCCGTAGGCCATGGCGTCGTTGGAGGCATAAATGGCCGTGCAGGTCGGATCATCCGCCAGGGCCTGACCTGCGGCATATCCGCTCTGCGCCGTCCAATCGCCACGGATAAGTCGCGGTGGCTCAATGCCATGCGCACGCAATGTCTCGCGCCAGCCTTCCTCGCGCCGCATGCCCGAAAGCGAGCGCTCGGGGCACGAGATAAAGTGCACGGTTTTGTGCCCCCGCCCCAGCAAGTACTCGACCACCTGGCGCGAGCAATCGAACTGGTCGTTATCGACCGTTGAACAGAGCGGGTGCTCCAACATCGTAACGAGCACCGTCTGCATGCCGGGCAGCGGCTCGAAGGTTCCAAAGTCCGCCGGCATGCGGTTCATAATCACAACCATGCCATCCACCGGCAGTGCGCTCATGCGCGACGATGCGCTCTCGAGGGTATACGGATGCCCGTCTGCTTTAGTGAGGGTGATGGCATAGCCATGTTTGTCGGCCGCTGCGGCAAAGCCCTCCATACGGTCGAGATTGCCGGTGCCGGTAATGTTGAACATGGCGACGCCGACGGTCTTAAACTTGCCGCGGCGCAGCGATCGACCGGCAAAATTGGGGCGATACCCCAGCTCGCGCATGGCGGCACGCACGCGTTCCTTGGTCTCGGGGCGCACGCTGGGCGAATCGTGCACGGTGCGCGAGACCGTCTGCTCCGAGACGCCCGCGAGGCGCGCTACGTCTTTGACGGATACCGATTTTTTAACAGCGGCCATAGGTCGATCTTTCTATGTCAACGATGCCATTGGTGGCACCTTGCGCAGTCATTTTTAACGCCTTCAAGTATATCCAACGCCTCCCCCACCATACGCTCACCACCCAAAACCTACCGTTCACCGACATTTTTGCTTCCCCGAACGGCTTTTGTCGACCAAATGTTAACGTTGCCATTGCGCAAATACAGAGCCACCGGGCGGCTCAAACGTTTACGCATAAGGAATCGACGGTTCGCAGGCACAGGAACCACCGGTTCGCGTCTTTTTTTGTGTCGCAAAATGGCAACGTCAACATTTTGGCAACCGAACGCCAAAAGCTACCATCGTTGCTAACCCACCGACTCTTAGGAGCATTGCATGGAGCAACTCATCGCCATCATCGAAAAGGGCCAGCCTTTTTCAACGCGATCGCCCGCAACAAGTACCTCAAGGCGATCCGCGACGGCTTTATCTCCGTCATCCCCATCATCATCTTCTCGTCCATCTTCTGCCTGGTAGCCTCGGTCCCCAACATCTGGGGTTTCTACTGGCCCGATGACATCAACAACGCCCTGTGGAAGTGCTACAACTACTCCATGGGCATCCTGGCCATCGCCTGCGCCGCCACCACGGCCAAGCACTTCGCCGACGCTCAGAACCGCGATCTGCCCAAGAACAACCAGATCAACTTCATCTCGTGCATGTGCGCGGCCATCATCGGCTTCTTGCTCCTTTCGAGCGACACCATCGCCACGGACGCTGCCAGCGGTTTCAACACCACCTACCTTGGTTCCAAGGGCCTGCTGACCGCTTTCATCGCTGCGTTTGTGACCGGCATCATCTACAAGTTCTTCATTAAGCGCAACATCACCGTCAAGATGCCCGAGCAGGTTCCGCCCAACATCTCGCAGACCTTTAAGGACATCATCCCCTTCTCCGTCTGCATCACCGTCTTTTGGGTTTTTGACATCGTCTTCCGCGCTGCTTTTGGCTTCTGCTTTGCCCAGGGTGTCATCCAGGTGTTCCAGCCCCTGTTCACCGCTGCCGATGGCTACATCGGCCTCGCTGTGATCTACGGCGCCATGAGCCTCTTCTGGTTCGTGGGCGTCCACGGCCCCTCGATCGTCGAGCCCGCCATCGCCGCCGCTCTCGTTGCCAACATGACCGACAACCTGGCTGCGTTCCAGGCCGGCCAGCACGCTTCCGCTGTCCTGACCCAGGGTGCCCAGTACTTCGTCGTCTGCATGGGCGGCACCGGCGCCACGCTCGTCCTGGTCTTTATGTTCTGCTTCCTGGCCAAGTCTCAGGAGATGCGCGCCGTCGGTAAGGCCGCCATCGTCCCCGTCTGCTTTGCCGTCAACGAGCCGCTGCTGTTCGCCGCGCCCATCGTGCTCAACCCCGTCTTCTTTGTCCCGTTTGTCTTTGCCCCGATCGCCAACATCTGGATCCTCAAGATCTTTATCGACTTCTTGGGCATGAACGGCTTTATGTACACCCTGCCTTGGACCGTCCCCGGCCCCATCGGCACCATCATGGGCCTGGGCTTCCAGCCGCTCGCTTTTGTGATGCTCGCCCTTATCCTGGTCGTCGACTTCGTTCTGTACTACCCGTTCTTCCGTGCCTATGACGCCCAGAAGTGCGCCGAGGAGGCCGAGATCTCCCAGGAGGAGCTCGCCGCCAAGAACGCCGAGAAGGCCGCCAAGCTCAACGATGCCTTCCAGGGCAAGGCTGACGCCAAGAGCGTTGCCGCCGGCGCTGCTGCCGAGGCCGTGAAGGCCGACTCCCCCGCCGCTTCCGCAGCACCCGCTGCCGAGACAACGACCGCCAGCGACCTCAACGGCAAGCGCGTGCTCGTGCTCTGCCAGGGCGGCGGAACCTCGGGCCTGCTCGCCAACGCGCTGGCCAAGGCCGCCAAGGAGCGCGGCATTAACCTCGAGACCGCTGCCGAGGCCTATGGCAACCACGTGGACATGCTCCCCGACTTTGACCTGGTCGTCCTGGCCCCGCAGGCCGCAAGCTACCTGGCCGACCTGCAGAAGGACTGTGAGCGCGTGGGCAACAAGTGCGTCGCCTGCCGTGGCAAGCAGTACATCGAGCTCTCCCAGAACGGCGACAAGTCTCTCGCCTTCGTGAGTGAGCAACTTTCGAAGTAAGTAACGCCCAGGGCCAGCCGACCATCCAAGACCGGCTGGCCCTTCGATTTAGACGATTGGATCATCATGTCCGTTAATCCTGCTAGCGTCACCAACCCGCCCGCGCAGTTTCCCGAGGACTTTGTCTTTGGCGGCGCCACCGCTGCCTACCAGGTAGAGGGCGAGACCCGCACTCACGGTAAGGGCAAGGTTGCCTGGGACGACTTTCTGGAGGCCCAGGGGCGCTTCTCCCCCGATCCCGCTTCGGACTTCTACAACCAGTACCCCGTCGACCTGGAGCTGTGCGAGGAGTTCGGCATCAACGGCATTCGCCTCTCCATCGCCTGGAGCCGCATCTTCCCCAACGGCACCGGCGAAATCAACCCCGAGGGCGTCCAGTTCTACCACGATCTCTTCGCCGAGTGTCACAAGCACCACGTTGAGCCGTTCGTCACGCTGCATCACTTTGACACGCCGCTTCCCCTCTTTGAGAAGGGCGACTTCCTCAACCGCGAGACCATCGACGCCTTTGTGGACTTTGCCACCTTCTGCTTTAAGGAGTACGCCGACCAGGTGACCTACTGGTTCACCTTTAACGAGATCTGGGCCGACGCCTCCAACACCTACATCGAGGGCACCTTCCCCGGTGGCGTCAAGGCGCATCTGGCCGAGGCCTTCCAGTGCGAGCACAACATGATGCTCGCCCACGCCAAGGCCGTGCTGGCCTTCCACAACGGCGGCTTTAAGGGCAAAATCGGCGTCATCCAGTCGCTGGAGTTTAAGTACCCGCTCAACGAGAACGACCCCGCCGACATCAAAGCCGCCAACAACGAGCACGTGCTGCAAAACCAGTTTTTGCTCGACGCGACGTTCCGCGGCGAGTATGCCCCCGACACCCTCGAGTGCGCCAACCGCCTGGCTGCCGTCTCGGGCGGCACCATCGAGATCTTGGACGAGGACCTCGAGATTATGCGCGAGGCAGCGCTCTACAACGACTACCTGGGCGTTAACAACTATCAGTGCCGTTTTTTGAAGGCTTACGATGGCGAGAACGACCTGCACCACAACGGTACGGGCGAGAAGGGCACCGGTCGCTGGCGCGTCAAGGGCATTGGCGAGCATGTGAACAAGCCCGGCATCCCCACCACCGACTGGGACTGGATCATCTATCCCGAGGGTCTGTTCGATCTGCTCGTCTACATTAAGCAGCGCTACCCCAACTACAAGCAGATCTTCATCACCGAGAACGGCATGGGCTACAAGGACCCCTACAAGAACGGTTTTGTGGACGACCAGCCGCGCATCGACTACATCGAGCAGCACCTGCGTTGGCTGCTCAAGGCCATGGAGGTGGGCGTCAACGTGGGCGGCTACTTCCTGTGGAGCCTGCAGGATCAGTTCTCCTGGACCAATGGCTACAACAAGCGTTACGGCTTCTTTTACGTTGACTTTGAAACCCAGAAGCGCACGCCCAAGGCAAGCGCCTACTGGTACAAGCACGTGGCGCAGACCCGTCGTCTGGACTAGTGGCTGGCGGGGTTGCCCGCTCACACAACCTGTCCCCATTTCTCAGCCGGGGGCGGCACGTCACACGGCGCGCCGCCCCCGGTCTTTTTGTTTTTGGGCTGGTCGGGAGCCGTTTGTCTCGATCTGTAACATCTAGCCGAGTTTTTTGGTCCTAGCTGTTACAGATTGAGACGAACAGGATTGCTCTTTCCGAAGAATCTAAATCTGTAACACGTAGCCCGCTTTTGACCGTCTACCTGTTACAAATCGAGACAAACGGAGTAGGACCTAACCCCGTATGTCCCTAACAGTCGAGCGTTCGACCAGCGTACTCGGCACATGAATCGCCTCGATAGACGAGCTCTCTCCAATCGCCGCCTCAAACGCAAGCTTACCGACACCGCGCAAATCAAATCGCAGCGTCGTCAGTCGATTGTGAGGAACAAGTCCCTCGAGTGCGTCGTCGATACCAACCACGCTCACGTCGTCGGGCACGGACAGGCCCGCGTTCTCGAGCGCGGCGATAACGCCCAGCGCCATCTGGTCATTTGCCGCAAGCACGGCAGTCGGCGCCTGCGACCCGCCGGCAAGCACCTCGGCCGCAATCCGCTCGCCCATGGCGTACCCACTGTCCGCACTCCAATCGCCACGCAGCATCGGAGCGGCATCGACATGAGCACGACCCAGCGTATCGCGCCAACCGGCCTCACGAAAACGCGAGGAAATCGAGTTTTCCGGACCCGCCACAAACCGCATATTCGAGTGACCATGTTCCAGCAGATAATTGGTCAACAGCTCGCACGAACCATACTGGTCGGAGTCGATCGTCGTGCAGCGCGGATGCGCATACATGGACAGGATGACCGTTCGCACTCCCGGCTGGGGAACAAACTCCTCAAAATCGGGAGCCATGCGGTTCATGTTGAGAATCATGCCGTCGACGGGTCGCTCGACCATGCGGCGCGAGGCATCGGCAAGTGTATAGGGCTTGTCGCCGCCCATCTCGATCATAGTGACGGCAAAATCGTGCTCGCGCGCCGCTTGCATGATACCCTCGAGCGTCGCCAGGTTACCGACACGTGTGATGTTGTACATGCACAGGCCAATAGAACGATACGACCCGCCGCGCAACGCCGCTCCAGCAAAATTGGGACGAAAGCCCAGCTCTTCCATGGCGGCCAGCACACGCTTGCGCGTCTTTTCCGTCACGTTGGGCATACCGTTGACCACGCGAGACACAGTCTGGCGGCTCACGCCAGCGAGCGCCGCAACCTCTGCCGCGCTCGCCGAATGACCATTCCTTGTCTGCTGAGCCATGCCTTCCACGCTAACCTGCTTCCCAACTATTCCCCGCGCCCATGGCGCATCGTACATACATTGATAACGTGCTCATGATACCCGAGCCATATACCACAACATGAAAACTTCTGTCAATCAAAACCGCTTACCGAACAAATACAACCGTTCGCGGCTGTTTGAAGTTGTTTTGTTTCTATACATCCCAGCCGGATGTTAACGTGCTCATTGTCAAATGTTCACGTGCTCATTTTGGTTCTAATCATTTTAAGATAGTGTTTATCGGGCTTTTTCACCGCTGAACGCTAACCAGGGAGCCTCCTGAGCGCAAACGCACAATATCGAACAGCGAGACGAGAGGGTGTATGCATATGTCTTTGCTAAACCGCGTACAGCAGCTGCCGAAGGGCTTTGTTTGGGGCGCCGCAACCGCCGCGTACCAAACGGAAGGTTCCACGAAGGTGGCAGGCAAGGGTAAGACCATGTGGGACGATTACCTTGTCGCCCAGGGTCGCTTTTTGCCCGACCCGGCCAGTGATTTCTACAACCGCTACGAGGAGGATATCCGCCTTTCTGCCGAGCATGGACTCAACGCCATCCGTGTGTCCATCGCCTGGACCCGCATCTTCCCCAACGGCGACGATGCCGAGCCCCTCGCCGAGGGCGTTAAGCACTACCACGAGCTGTTCGCCTGCTGCAAAAAGTATGGCGTCGAGCCCTATGTGTCCCTGCATCACTTTGACTCCCCCGCCGCCCTGTTCAACCAGGGCGACTGGCTCAACCGCAAGACCGTCGACGCCTATGTGCGCTATGCCGAGTTCTGCTTCCGCGAGTTCCGCGAGGTCAAGAATTGGTTCACCATCAACGAGCTCATCAGCCTCTCGCACTCCCAATACATCCAAGGCAACTTCCCGCCCAACCATCACTTTGATGTGACGAGCGGCATCCAGAGCCAGCACAACGAGCTCGTTGCCCACGCCCGCGCCGTCAACCTGTATAAGGATCTTGACGAGACCGAGCACCTGGGCGGACGCATTGGCATGGTCAACGTCCTGACGCCGGCATATCCTGCCACAGACTCGCCCGCCGACCAGCACGCCGCCGACCTGTACAACGCCTTCTACACCGACTTCATCATGGACGGCGCCTTCCTGGGTCACTACTCCGCGCGCACCCTCTCACTCATCAACGAGATTCTGCGTGCCAACAACGCCACGCTTACGGTTGAGGACAGCGACATGGAGGAGCTCGCCAAGGCGGCGCCCCGCAACGATATGTTCGGCCTCAACTACTATCAGTCGGCGTTTATCGCCGCCTACGATGGCGAGTCCACCAACAGCTTTAACGGCACCGGAGACAAGGGCACCTCGTGCTTTAAGTTTAAGGGCGTCGGGCAGCAGGTCGATATGCCGGGTATCCCCACCACCGACTGGGATTGGCTCATCTACCCGCAAGGCCTCTACGACACGCTCAAGCACATCAGCGCCACCTATCCCAACCTCCCCGTCATCTATATCACCGAAAACGGCCTGGGCCACAAGGACCCCGAGCCCGACGCAAACGGCATCGTCGCCGATCCCGAGCGCATCGACTTTGTCGACCAGCACATGGAGAAGGTGCTCCAGGCGCGTGCCGAGGGCGTCGACGTCCAGGGCTACTTTATCTGGAGCCTGCAGGACCAGTTCTCGTGGGCCAATGGCTATAACAAGCGCTACGGCCTGTTCTACATCGACTTCGACACGCAAAAACGCTACATCAAGCAGTCGGCACTCTGGTACAAGGAGCTCGCCGACACTATAGCGGACGCGCAGTAGCGCATCGCCTCGCTTTCCCCCGAGGGGGAGCGGCCCCATGCGATACAAACCCAGCCGCTCCCCTCTCTCCCCCTGGGACCGACCCCGCCTGCACCCGGGCTTTTAGCAAGCGGGAGACCATATAGGTTTTCAACGTCCATGCCATTAAGATTTCATGCAAAGAGGAGCGTGAACTATGGAATCGATCGTTAAGTTCTTGGAGAAAGGTCAGCCGTACTTCGACAAGGTCTCTAAGAACATCTACCTTCAGGCCATTAAAGACGGCTTTTTGGCAGCAATGCCCATCATCCTGTCTTCTTCTGTCTTCCTGCTTATTTCGACCCTGCCGGGCGTTGTCGCCACGGTCGGCGGCTTTACGCTGCCCGACTGGTGGAACGTCGACGTCGTGAACTTCTGCAACAAGGTTTACAACTTCACGATGGGCGTCGTGGGCATCATGGTCGCCGGCACCACCGCAAGCGCGCTGACCGGCTCCAAGAACCGCCGCATGCCTGCCGGCAAGGCCATCAACGCCACGAGCACCATGGTCGCCGCCATGTGCGCTATGCTCATCTTGGCCGTTACCCAGACGAGTGCCAAGATCGACGGCGCCGATGTCTCGGTGTTCTTTACCGACAACATGGGCACCAAGGGCCTGCTGAGCTCCTTTGTCGCCGCATTTGCCACGGTCAACATCTATGCCTTCTGCATTAAGCGAGACATCACCATCAAGCTGCCCAAAGAAGTCCCCGGCGCCATCGCCCAGAACTTCCGCGACATCTTCGCCTTCAGCTTCTCCATCCTGTTTGTCGCCGTCATCGACGTTATCTGCCGCACCTGCTTGGCCGTCCCGTTTGCCAACGTTATCTCCACGCTGGTGAGCCCGCTGTTCGCCGCTGCCGATTCCTACGCCGGCCTCGCCCTCATCTGGTTCATGATCCCGCTGTTCTGGTTCATGGGCATCCACGGCCCCTCGGTCGTTAAGCCTGCCCTCAACGCCGCGCTGTTTGGCAACATCACCACCAACCTCGCCACGCTGCAGGCCGGCGGTCACCCCGCCCTCGCCCTGACCGAGAACTTCGGTAACTACATCGGCGAACTCGGCGGCACCGGCGCCACGTTCATTGTCCCGATCATCTTCCTGCTCTTTATGCGCTCCAAGCAGCTCAAGGCCGTCGGCAAAGCCTCTGTCGTACCCGTGATGTTCGCCGTCAACGAGCCGCTGCTGTTCGCCGCGCCCATCATCCTCAACCCGTACTTCCTGATCCCGTTCCTGTTTGCCCCCGTGGCCAACGTCCTCATTGGTAAGTTCTTCATCGACTTTTTGGGCATGAACGGCTTTATCTATGCCATGCCGTGGGCACTCCCCGGACCGATCGGCACCTTCATCGACACCAACTTCCAGCCGATCTCTCTGGTCCTGGTTGTCGTCCTGCTGGTCGTTGACTTCTTGATCTACTACCCGTTCTGCAAGGCCTACGACAACGTCCTGTGCAAGCAGGAGGCCGAGACCCTGGCCGAAGAAGAGGCCGAGGAGACCAAGGCCGTCAAGACCGCTGCCGCCCCCGCCGTTGAGGCTCCTGTTGTCGAGACCGCTTCTGCCACTGAGGCCTCCGCAGCTCCGTCCGCCCTTAAGGGCAAGGATCTGAGGGTTCTGGTTCTGTGCGCTGGCGCCGGCACCTCTGCACTGCTCGCCAACGCGCTTAAGGAAGGCGCCGACGAGCTGGGCATCGACATTACCGCCAACGCCGGTGCCTACGGCAGCCACTACGCCATCATGGACCAGTACAACGTCATCGTCCTGGCTCCGCAGGTTCGCACCTATTACAACGAGATGAAGGCCGACACCGACCGCCTGGGCATCACGCTGCTGTCGCCCAAGGGCAAACAGTACATCGACCTCACTAAGGATCCCAAGGGTGCCGTCGCCTGGATCGAGGAAAACCTCGAGGCATAAGACGCTGACGCCACCTGCCGCTCGCAGAAAAAAAATGGCCCGTGCATCGATGCGTGATGCGCGGGCCATTTTGTTTAGACCGCACCCGTCCTCCTGTTCATCTTAATCTGTAACATCTAGCCGAGTTTTTGGGTCCCAGCTGTTACAGATCGAGGTGAACGCACAGGCCAAGCCAAAAATCTCAATCTGTAACATGTAGACCGCTTTTGACCGCTTAGATGTTACAGATCGAGACAAACAGATGGGTCAATCCAATCAATCTAGATCTGTAACACCTGGCTGGTCATTTCACTCCTAACTGTTACAGATCGAGACAAAGATGATGGCTGGGTAGACAAAATCTCAATCTATAACACCTAGTCGAGTTTTCGGGTCCCACCTGTTACAGATTTAGACGAGCAGGCCGAGCACGTCTACGCCCGCAGATCCCTCACGCTGGAACGCTCGACCAACACGCCCGAGACGAGCGTACGACTTCTGGAGCTCGGGGCTTCCAGACCTGCGACGACCTCGTTAAGCGCACGGATGCCCAGTTCGCGGTGGCGAAACTTCACCGACGTCAGAATCGAGTTGGGAATCGTCTTGTAGAGCTCATCGTCGAAGCCGATCACGGACACGTCGTCGGGCACATTGAGCCCTTTGTCACGTAGAGCCATCATCACGCCGTTTGCCATGCAGTCGTTAGCAGCGAGGACCGCTGTGCAATCGGGCTTATCGGCAAGCACAAGGCCCGCGGCATAGCCACTATCCGCATTCCAATCGCCTTGCAGAGGCTCGGGCGGCTCAATGCCACGTGCCTCGAGTGCCGCTCGCCAACCTTTCATACGGCACTGGCTCGACAGTGACTCTTTCTTACCAGAGACGAAGTACACGTTCTTGTGCCCGTGGTTCAAGAAGTACTCGCACGCCATGCGCGCGCCGCCCTCTTGGTCGTCACTGACGGTAGAGCAGGTAGGATGTTCCATCGGTGTGATAATCACCGTCTTGAGGTCTTTCGGCGCCTCAAAGGTATCAAAGTCATCGACCATCTGGCGCAGGTTGAAAATCATGCCGTCGACGGGGAGCTGCGACATCCTACGCGCCGCTTCGGCAAGGGTCATCTTCTCCCCCGCCCGCTTTTTGATCATCGTAAGAGCAAAGCCTCGCTCTTCGGCGGCATCGGCGATACCGTCGATCATGTCCACGGCACCGCCCGACAAGTGGAACAGCACGACGCCGATGCACCCGTAACGGCCCAACTTGAGCGAACGCGCGGCAAAGTTGGCTCGAAACCCGAGCGCCTCCATGGCCGAATGAACCTTATCGCGTGTCGACTCTCGCACGCTATCGGGCTCGTTAATCACGCGCGAAACCGTCTTGAGAGAAACACCAGCGGCAATCGCCACATCATTCATTGAGACATTTTTCTTGTCCATCGTTGCCACTGCTTCTCCAGTCGGTTTTACATCGCTTGTTTTTGCGTTCTAGCATACACTACCTGCCTGACTGATAAATCAACCGTTTACCGAACAATATCGACCGCTCACCCGTATATCCTTGTTGCTCTTCCAAAAATGTCTTACGTTGTCATTAACGAAATGACAACGTTGTCATTTCGCAATGCCTTCCTTAAGCAGGAAGGTTTCCGGGCAGTCCTGACCATCCATCGACGACCAGTTCCATCCACATGCATCGCGCATCAAGTAGCAAAGGAGCTCTATGGACGCCATCGTAAAGATGCTCGAAAAGCATCAACCGTTCTTTGAGAAGATCTCGAGGAACATATACCTCCAGGCCATCAAGGACGGATTCCTTGGGTGCATGCCCATTGTCCTCACCTCTTCGATCTTTCTGCTCATTGCCACCCTTCCCGGCGTAGTCGGCGTCACGCTGCCCCAGCCGCTCATCGACTGGTGCAACAAGCTCTACAACTTCACCATGGGCGTCATGGGCATCATGGTTGCCGGCACCACTGCCAAGAACTTCACGGCTTCCATGAACCGTCGCATGCCCGCCGGCAAAGTGCTCAACGACGGTTCCACCATGGTGGCCGCCCAGTGCAGCATGCTGCTGCTCGCAGTCACGCAGTTCACCACCAAGTTCAACGACTCCGAGCTTTCGGTCTTCGATTGCACCAGCATGGGCACGCGCGGTCTGTTCTCGGCCTATATCGCCGCGTTCATTACCGTGTGGGTCTATAAGTTCTGCGTCTCGCGCGATCTGACCATTAAGCTGCCTAAGGAGGTCCCGGGCGCCATCGCTCAGAACTTCCGCGACATCATCCCCTTTGGCGGTGCTGTCATCATCTGCGGCATCATCGATGTCGTCGTGCGCAACCTCATGGGCGTTCCGTTCTCCGAGCTGCTTATCAAACTGCTCTCCCCGCTCTTCACCGCTGCAGAAACCTATCCTGGCCTTATCCTTATCCAGGCAGCCACCGCGTTCTTCTGGTTTATCGGCGTCCACGGCCCCTCGATCGTCCAGCCGGGCATCGACCCCATCCGTCTTGCCAACCAGGCCGAGAACCTGCAGGTTCTGCTGGCCGGTGGCCACCCCGCCCACTCCCTCACCTTTAACATGTCGCTCGTGGGTGAGTTCGGCGGCACCGGCGCCACGTTCATCGTGCCGCTTCTGCTGATTCTCTTTATGAAGTCCAAGCAGCTCAAGGCCGTCGGTAAGGCCTCGATTGTTCCTGTTGCCTTCGCCGTCAACGAACCGCTGCTCTTTGGCGCGCCGATGATCCTTAACCCCTACATGCTCATCCCCTTTGTTGCCGCCGGCTGCGTCAACGTAAGTGTTGCCAAGTTCTTTATCGATAACGTGGGCATGAACGGCTTCTCCTTCGTGGTGCCTTGGGCTACCCCTGCCCCCATCGGCATCTTCATCACCACGAACTTCCAGCTTATCGCCCTGGTGTTTGTCGCAATCATCATCTTGCTGGACGCCATCATCTACCTGCCGTTCTTGAAGGCGTACGATAAGCTGCTCTGCGACCAGGAGGCCGAGCGCGCCGCCGAGCTGGGTCTCGAGTCCGATGGTGCTGCCGCCATCGCCGCCAGCACCTCTGCGCCCGCTGTCGAGCAGACCGCCGCTGTCACCGCTTCCGTCGAGCCGACCGCCGCTGCCGCCGACAGCAAGCCTGTCGCCGATCAGCCCGAGCCCGCCGCCAACGCATCCGCTAAGAAGGACGTCGATGGCCTGAAGGTCCTCGTCCTGTGCGCCGGCGCCGGCACCTCTGCCATGCTTGCCAACGCCATCAAGGAAGGTGCTGCGCAGACCGGAGAGAACATCGCTTCCTCCGCAGGCGCCTATGGCCAGCACACTGCCATCATGGATCAGTACGACGTTATCGTGCTTGCCCCGCAGGTCCGTAGCTACTACAACGACATGAAGGCCGACACCGATCGCCTGGGCATTAAGCTGCTCGCCCCGCGCGGTAAGGAATATATCGACCTTACTCGCGACCCCGCTGGCGCCATCAAGTGGCTCCGCGAGAACCTCGACTAGGTTCCTCCCTCTGTTGGTGCCCGGATCCCCAGTTCGGGCACCTCTCCCTATTCGAATCCCACAGAAAGGATGACTCATGACCAACCCCATGCAGTTCCCCGACGGCTTTGTGTTTGGCGGCGCCACCGCCGCTTACCAGGTTGAGGGCGAGACCCGTACGCACGGCAAGGGCAAAGTGCCCTGGGACGATTTCCTGGCAGCCCAGGGTCGCTTCTCCCCCGACCCCGCAAGCGATTTCTACAACAAGTACCCGGTCGATATCGACCTGTGCCGGCGCTTCGGCATCAACGGTATCCGCGTCTCCATCGCTTGGAGCCGCATCTTCCCCAGCGGCACTGGCGAGATCAACCCCGAGGGTGTCGCCTTCTATCACGAGCTTTTCGCCACCTGCAATAAAGCCGGCGTTATCCCCTATGTCACGCTCGATCACTTCGATACGCCCGAGGCCTTTTACCGGAACGGCGGCGAGGGCTTCCTGACGCGCACGACGATCGACGCCTTTGTCGAGTACGCCAAGTTCTGCTTTGCCGAGTTCACCGAGGTCAAGCACTGGTTTACCTTTAACGAGATTCCCGCGACCGCCGAGGGCAGCTTTATCGTCGGCAACTGGCCGCACGGCGAGAAGTATCGCCTGGACAAGGCCTTCCAGCTCATGCACAACATGATGGTGGCCCACGCCAAGGCTGTCGTCGCCTTTCATGAGGGCGGCTTTGAGGGCGAGATCGGCATTGTCCAGAACCTGGAGCCCAAGTATCCCCTCGATCCCAACAACGCCGCCGACTGCGAGGCAGCTCGCATGGCCGACGTCATCAACAACCGCTGGGTACTCGACGCCACCTTCCGCGGCCATTATGCAGCCGACACCATGGAGGCTGCGACCAAGCTAGCCCATATCGCCGGCGGCGAGCTCGACGTCCGCGACGAGGACATCGCCGCGCTGACCGCCGCGCTCCCCTACAACGATTGCCTGGGCGTCAACACCTACAAGTGCCAGTTCCTGCGTGCCGCCGAGGGCGAAAACGACATCAACCACAATGGCACTGGCGACAAGGGTTCCTCGCGCTGGTTCCTCAAGGGCGTTGGTGAGTCATGCGTGCGCGAAGGCGTACCCACCACCGATTGGGACTGGATCATCTATCCCGAAGGCCTCTACGACCTGCTGCTGCGCATTAAGAACGATTACCCCAACTACAAGAAGATCTACATCACCGAGAACGGCATGGGCTATAAGGACGACTTTGAGGACGGCTTTATCGACGACGCCCCTCGCATCGACTACATGCGTCAGCATCTCGCATGGATCCTCAAGGCAATCGACGGCGGCGTAAACGTCGACGGCTACTTTGTGTGGTCGCTGCAGGACCAGTTCTCCTGGACCAACGGCTATAACAAACGCTATGGCCTGTTCTACATCGACTTTGAGACCCAGAAGCGCTATCCCAAGGCGAGCGCGTACTGGTACAAGAACGTCTCGGAGACCGGCCTGCTTATGGCCTAACTTTTGCCGCATACCCCCTGTCGGCCGCATGCGAATCCCTCCACGGGTTCGCATGCGGCTTTTTTGTTTTGGCTCGGACCTGAGCGGGCCGTTTGTCTCAATCTGTAACATCTAGCAGGGATTTTCGGCCCTAGCTGTTACAGATCAAGACAAACAGAACGCCCGAGCAGAAATATCTCAATCTGTAACACGTAGCCCACTTTCGACCGTCTACCTGTTACAGATCAAGACAATAAGATAGTCAAATCCGACCTTTCCAAGCAGTTATGAAGCATGGTTTCTAGTTTTCAGTATCACGAACATACTTTCGGTATCATTTAATGGTATTATGATATCGAAAGTATGTTCGTGATACCGAAAGGAGCCGCATGCGCCAGTTCGATTACACCACAGTCCCAGCGGAACTCGAAGCAACTCCAATCACCAACCTCCTCCTCTCGATACGCGAGCATAAAGGCCGTCAGCTTGCTCTGAGTCAAGTCAAACCCGAGCTTCTATCGTCCCTAATGGAGGAGGCTAAGATCCAAAGCACCCGATCCTCCAACGGACTTGAAGGAATTGTTACCACCCAAAAAAGACTCAAAGCGATCATGGCGTATTCCGCCAAGCCAAGCTCCCGCGCAGAGGAAGAAATCGCTGGATACCGAGATGTGCTGTCGCTTATTCACGAGCAACACGATTCCATTCCCGTAACGCCATCGGTCATTCTGCAGTTGCATCGTGACCTCATGGCGCACACGGCAATCTCGTATGGAGGCCATTGGAAAGATGGCGATAACGAAATCGTCTCCATTGACGATCAAGGTAATCGATTTGTGCGCTTTAGGCCCCCTTCGGCTCTAGCAACCCCGGGACTTATTAAAGAAGCCTGCCAGTCCCTCAACGATGCTTTATCTCGCCAAGTTTGCGATCCCCTCCTTATATCGCTCCGCTTTATCTTCGATTTTGTTAGCATTCATCCCTTCAACGATGGCAATGGCAGGATGAGCCGGCTCCTTACAACGCTGCTGCTCGAAAAGACTGGATACGACGTTGCGCGTTACATCAGCATCGAACGACTTATTGAAGACAACAAGGCGCTCTACTACAACGCCCTCGCTGCAAGCTCCACTGGATGGAATGAAAATCAAAACACCGAAGCACCTTTTATCCGTTTCATGCTCGGAACAACCCTAGCCGCCTACCGACAGCTCGAGCAGCGTACCTTAATTGAATCAAGCACTCGTCCCATGTCGAAGCAAGCGCGCATCGCTGTTCTATTTCAACAGAGACCCGGCGTCATTAAGAAATCCGACATCCGGTCCAACTGCCCCGATATCAGCGAGGTAACCGTTAAACGAACCCTCGGTCAGCTTGTTAGTTGCAGCGCAATCGAAAAAACAGGAGCGGGCCGTTCGACGGGCTACATACTCAAAGACGTCCATGCTCTAGAACTATTCTTGCAATCCACAATACCCGATGGCGAGGCCGCAATAACAAAAGAGGGTCCAAAGGATAAGCTCCTTGAACGTGTAAACCACGCCGAGGATGAAAGCAAAGAGGGACTCTATGAAGACTATGATTCATTCTCAAGGGACATAAAGACGAAATACGGAGTCTAGTCATATCTCAGAATAGCCTCATCCTTGTTGCTCAAAGTTATTTGCGCGTCATTGTAAAGCGGTACCCCTGCGCCGGCAGGGGGGCAGAAGTATCGCCTGCCGATCCTGCTGGAGTCGGCGATCAGATAGCGCGAGTCGGCCTTGCTAAAGGCGAGCTGCTGGATACGGCCCTCGTCCATGTTGGACGTAGATATGTCACCGTCCAAGATGCCGTTGGCACCGATAAACGCCGCGTCGATCCCCAGTGCGCGCAGGGCATCCTCGGCCGTTGGCCCCACAAAAGCGGCAGTGCGGCGACGGTACATACCGCCCACGAGGCACAGGTCGCAGCCCTCGCGCGCCTCGAGCAGGTTAAAGACCGAAAGCGAATTGGTCACATAGATGGAAGGCAGCTTGTCGGTGACTCGGAGAGCGCCAATGCGACCTCACGACGGTTGCGCTCATTGTCTCAATTAGATACTCAATCAGAACCACCCTTAAAAAGGGTGGTTTGCTCTTAGGGTATAACCCACGGGCCCCGGGCTCGCGTCTAAAGGCGCGGGCCCGGACTTCGTCCAGGCCTAGTGCATCTTGACCCGTGGCGCGCCGGTCGAACCGGCGGGATCACCCCCTCTTGAAGGGGTCCTCGTACTCCTTCACGCTCAGCTTGTCCAGCGCGATGTCGTGGGACTCCTGCTCCCTGATGTACTTGGCGATCGTCGCCTCGTTCAGGCCGACGGTGGACACGTAGTAGCCCTCCGCCCAGAACTTCCTGTTGCCGAACTTGTACTTGAGGTCGGCGTGCCTGTCGAATATCATCAGCGAGCTCTTCCCCTTCAGGTAGCCCATGACGCTCGCGACGCTGTACTTCGGCGGGATCGCCAGCAGCACGTGCACGTGGTCGGGCATCAGGTGCCCCTCGATTATCTCGATCCCCTTGTACTCGCACAGCTTCCTGAGGATCTCCCCTATGTCGCTCCTGATTTGGTTGTAGATCACTTTGCGCCTATACTTCGGCGTGAACACGATGTGGTACTTGCACATCCACTTCGTGTGGGAAAGGCTGTAGGCCTTCTGGGCCATGGCGACCACCCCTTCGACTCGAATTCTTGACGGCCTGAACAATCGTCAATATCGGTCGGAGGGGTGGCTTTGTAAAGCCGTTTGTCTCCACCCGCGTAGCGGGTGGTTTAAAGCTGGCCGCTGCGCGGCCAGCAGACTAAAGTCTTGAACGAAATACGGCCCCGCAGCTCAATATGCTGCGGGGCCGTACTATACACCGACGAATCAACGACGGAGTGCATCCACTATTTGGCCAGCTCCTGAACGATCCAGTCAATTGCACCTTCGGGATCGTTGGTAAGGTCGATATACTCCTTGCCCCTTGTGGTGAGCAGTTTAATTCCAAGGCGATCGGTATCGGCCTTCATAGCGTCATAGTACATGCGTGCCTGGGGCGCCAGAACAATCACGTTGTACTGATCCATCGTCTCATAGTGGCTTCCGTACGCACCGGACTGAGAAACCAGATCGATACCCTTAGCAGCGGCACCTTCGCGAAGAGCATTTGCCAAGAGAGTCGAAGTGCCGGCACCCTGGCAAAGCACAAGCACGCGGATCTGCTCCGCCTTGTCCTTTACCGCCTCGAGAGCTTTTGCGACATTTTCCTGTTCGGCAATAGCATCTGCATCCGAGTTTCCTGCAGTCTCCTTTGCAGACTCTTCCAAACAAAGCTGATGGTCATACGCCTTGCAGAACGGATAGTAAATCACAAAGTCAACGACCAACAGCACTGCCATCAATACGAGAGAACGCAGATCGAGACCCGTGGTGAGGAATGCACCGATTGGGCCGGGAAGCGCCCACGGCATGGTATACATGGGGGCGTTCATTCCAATGACGTCAATGAAAAATTTACCGATAATGGCGTTGACCATAGGAGCCACTAGGAAGGGCACGAACATATAGGGATTGAGAACAATCGGCATACCGAAGATAACGGGCTCGTTAACTCCAAAAATCACCGGGATAATCGATGCCTTGCCCATAGCTTTAAGCTGCTTGGAGCGCATAAACATGATCAGGATAATAGGAACGATGAACGTGCAGCCAGAACCGCCCAGACCGCCGATGAAGCTTGTAAAGTCCTGCGTGAGAGCAATTGACGGGTGTCCACCTGCTTGGAAAACCTCAAGATTGGTAACGGTATTGCCGTAGAGCGCAGCATTGATCGGACTCATGACAACCGAAGCACCGTGGATACCCATAAATTGGAAAAGCGCGACCGCGCCTTCGATAAGCGCCATGCCAGGATAGGTGTCGACCGCGGAGAACAGCGGCGAGATGAGAGCGGATACCAAATTGGCGAACGGCACAGCAAGCAGCTTGCGGCTCGCAAGATCGATAAAAGCGCACGCAAGGATCGAAAACCCAAATGCAAAGATATCGCGAAAACTCTGCGCAATAGAGCCAGGGACCTCTTTGGGAAGCTTGATCGTCACATTATGGCTAATGCACACCTTATAGATATTAACGGTCAAGAATGCGGCTACGAACGCAGCGAGAAAACCCTTGGTTCCCATATAGCCGGTTTCAAAAACAGATGTATCTGCTCCGCCAATCGAGACAACATCGTTCGTCACCGATAGCAAGAGCATGCCGCACATGGCACAAACCATGCACGAGGTGGGGTTGAGAGATTTACCCGAAGGCATGCGACGGTTCATCGACATGGCAAGTGAGCTCGCCGTGGTGCCGGCCACCATAATGCCAAGAAGTCCCATGGTATATGCATAGATTTTATTGAAGAAATCCAGCACCTCAGACGGAAGCGTGATGCCTACATAGGCAGGAAGCGTCGAAAGAAGAAGGAACAGGCTCGAGAACAGCACAATTGGCATATTCGAGAGAAAGCCATCCTTAATCGCCACCAGATAAATGTTCCTCGAGATTTTGTCGAAGAGGGGCTGGTGTTTTTCAAGGAATTTGACGATAGCGTCCATAACACATCCTTTCATGATTCCCGGGCACACAACGATTTATCCGGACTCAACCGTCGTCGTCCCCGTTTGTATCCACTTATGTAAGTGAATACGTTCTTGTGCGAAATGTAATATCATTTGCGCGATTTGTCATAACCAATTCTTTTTCCGCTTTGTCGATATGTCAAGAATTCAAATACTTATTCGGTGAACGGTAGTTGATTGATTTAAGGTTTTCCCAGCTAGGGTCTATTTTTTCCGAGCAGTACAATAAGTTTGCAACCGTTCACCGATTGGATATAACATATTGAATATATTGTTGTAACAATATTAGAGACAATGTCACAAGCCTGTCGTTCTAGTCAAAGGAAGTAACAATGCCCAAACGATTACTGAACATGTCCGCATCCGATTTTGCCGCCACGTCACCCATGGATCTAAAACAGGCAATTCTGGCTTCCGAGGGACGTACCATCATGGCGGAAAACGTACCCTCTTCCCAATTTCTCGGCGGCGTTACTAATGCAGAAATCGAACGTGCCGCAGGTGCCGACCTGCTTCTGTTTAACGCGCTCGATGTGTTCGATCCAGTTATTGCCGGTATTCCAGATGATCTCAATGAAAACCCGGTCACTTGGGTGAAGCGAGCATGCGGAAGGCCCATTGGCGTCAATCTGGAGCCAGTTGATAACGAGGCAGAGATGTCTGAATCCCGAACGGAAATCCCCATGGGTCGTCGCGTCTCTCCCAAGACCTTAGAAAAGGCTAACGAACTCGGATTTGATTTTATCTGCCTGACGGGCAACCCTGGAACCGGCGTCTCCAACGATGCAATCGCCCATTCGATTAAACTCTCCAAAGAGCATTTCAATGGCCTGGTCATAGCCGGAAAAATGCATGGAGCGGGCGTTGCGGAACCTGTCATGACGCTCGAAATTGCGCGCAAGTTTGTTGACCTCGGCGTCGATATCCTTCTCGTGCCAGCCCCCTACACCGTCCCTTGCTTCCAAGAAGCAGACCTGCGCGCCATCGTAGACTTTGTACGATCCCACAACGTAGGCAAGTCAATTGAAGAGAAGGTTCTCGTCATGGCGGCGAACGGGACGAGTCAAGACTCCTGCGACAGCGAGACCATTAAGAAAATAGGCCTTGCAGCAAAAGCAGCCGGCGCTGACCTCCAACATATCGGGGACTCCATGAACGGTATTTGCCTGCCCCAGAATATCTTCACGCTCGGACAAGCCCTTCGTGGATACAGGCATCAGATCGTCATGCTGAGCCGCTCTGTGATACGTTAAGGTTACCTTGCCCACGTTACATCCCGACTGAGGCAACCATCAGGTATAACCAACATGCAAACTGAGGCTCTAATGCTCGATACACACGAAAAACGGCCACTCTATTTACAGCTCACCGACGCGCTGCTCAAGCAAATCGTCGATGAATATCAAGCAGACGATAAACTTCCAACAGAAATGGAACTCTGCGACGAATACGCCGTAAGCAGAACAACCGTCCGACTTGCCATGAGTGAGCTGGAGCGTCGTGGAAGTATCTATCGAATCCAAGGTAAGGGATCGTTTGTTGCACCGAAACGCGTTAGCGAGCTCAATTCACTTTTAGACTTTGACTTTGCAAGCCATTGCGATGGCGTTGATCCGGATGCCATCACCAAACATTTCGGCGGCCTCACATCAGGTCGTCCAATTTCCGTAATGATGCTCCAACAATTTGGATGTCAAAGTCGCGATGAAATTCAGCGTCTTGAATTGACCTACGAACTTGAAGGCAGCTTCATAGGCGCTGATACGTTCTTCATTTCAAAGTCGCGCGTTCCGAATAACCAGTTAGATTTTCAGGCATTTAGCAGAATCATGGACGACTTGTCCAAGTCTATCCAATCTGTTAGGGAAAGCTATAGAGCACGTCTGCTTAGCGATTCCGAAGCCAGTAATTATGGTGTTGCAAAACTTCCGGTCATCGAACTGACTCATTATGCTTACGACTCCGGAGGCAAACTAATCTCAATTGTCTGCCGCACCATCTTAACTGGGCGAATCCCTTATCAAAACTTTATTTTCAAGTCCTAATGTTCTTTTTCTTTTGTCTCGATCTGTAACACGTAGCCGAGTTTTTAAGTCCTAACCGTTACAGATCGAGACAAACAAGGTAGACCCCGCCGAATTGTCTCAATCTGTAACACTAAGACCGGTTTTGGACGTCTAGATGTTACAGATTGAGATGAATGCACAGGCCAATGTCCCCAATCTAAATCTGTAACAACTAGCTGAATTATTCGGTCCTAGCTGTTACAGATCGAGACAAACGGAATAGGCCGGGTCAAAAATCTCAATCTGCAACATCTGGTTGGTGGTTTCACCCCTACCTGTTACAGGTTGAGACGATTTGATAGTGGAATCCTCATTTGCGCGTCATATCGCGTAGCGCTGACGCGCTGGTTTCCACAATGACAGGAGGTAAAAGTCCCCCCGCATCGCCTGTTGGCAATCCCGTAGCGCTAGCTAGCAAATGACCTGCGTGTGTTCCTCGATGGCGACACGATCCTCGGCGGCGATACCCGGCTCGCACACCACGGCGTCCAAATTGTCCAAGCGGCAGAAGGTGTAGAAGTCGCGCTTGCCGATCTTGCTGGAGTCGGCGATCAGATAGCGCGAGTCGGCCTTGCTAAAGGCGAGCTGCTGGATGCGGCCCTCTTCCATGTTAGACGTAGACACGTCGCCGTCCAGAATGCCGTTTGCGCCGATAAAGGCTGCGTCGATCCCCAGTGCGCGCAAGGTGTCCTCGGCCGTTGGCCCCACAAAAGCGGCGGTGCGGCGACGGTACATACCGCCCACGAGGCACAGGTCGCAGTCTTCGCGCGCCTCGAGCAGGTTAAACACCGAAAGCGAATTGGTCACAATGCGCAGGCGAAACGCCGGCAGCATCGAGGCCATCTGCTCCACCGTAGTGCCCGTGCCCAAAAAGATGGTCGAGCCTTCCTCGATAAGCTCCACAGCACGGCGCGCAATCTGCAACTTTTCCTCGGCATGCTTGGTGCGCTTTTCGCTGTGCGAATACTCATGGCGCAACATGGCGTGGGGACGGCCCTGCGCACTGCGGGCTCCGCCGTGCACGCGCTCGATCTCGCCCAGGCTCGCAAGCTCCTCAAGGTCACGGCGGATCGTCATATCCGAGACACCTAACGCATCCGAAATCTCCTTGACCGAGACCGTGCCCTGCTCCTCGAGCAGCTGACGAACCCTATCCTGTCGCTCTGCCTTAATCACGATGAATCCTCGCCGTTCTATGCGTGCATATCATTCAAACAGTAACGAACAAATTGTATCAGACCCGTGCGTGTCAAAAATGAACGCCCGTACAGCTCAATCATCACTTTTTTGAGAAAAATACCCCCTGCTTTAGTGGGGTGTAGTGATAATCTCGCCTGTTCGCGCTACAGTTTGTCGGAAATACCTCGATGTTAGGAACCAAATGATCACTTCCGAGCTTTTCGGCACCGCGCCGTGCGGTACCCCCGTTCATCGTTACACCCTCAACGGGCCCGAGATCTTCGTTCGCATTATGGACTTTGGCGCCACCGTGCTGGGCATCGACGTGCCCGACATCCCCGGCAACGTGCGCGATGTGGTGCTGGGCTTCGATAAGCTCGAGGATTACTTTGACAACCCCGCCTGCTTTGGCGCGACCATCGGCCCCGTGGCCAACCGCACTGCGGGTGCCACGATCACCATCGCCGGCACGGACTGGCATATGCCGGCCAACGAGGGCGTCAACAACCTGCACAGCGACCTTGAGCACGGCCTGCACAAGCGCGTGTGGGACGTTGAGCTCGACGAGGTCCACAATGCCGTGCGCATGACCACCTCGCTTGAGGACGGTGAGCTGGGTCTTCCCGGCAACCGCACCTTTACGGCCGTGTTTACCGTGACGCGCACCGGCTGCTTCCGTATCGAATACGGCTGCGAGAGCGACCGCGCCACCTACGTGGCCATGACCAACCACACGTACTTTAACCTTGCCGGCCATAACGCCGGAATGGACTGTGAGCACTTCTTTGTTGCTAACGCTGCCCACTACCTGCCCATCAACGAGCAGAACATCCCCACCGGCGAGATTGCTCCGGTCGAGGGCACGCCGTTTGACTTCCGTGAGCTGCGCCCCATCGCGCCTGGCATGGAGGCCGACGATCCGCAGATTAAGCAGGCACGCGGCTACGACCACTGCCTGTGCATCGACGACTATCAATACGGTCGCAACCTGCGCCGCGCCCTGCATGTCGAGGAGATGTGGACCGGCCGCGAGCTGGACTACTACACCACCGCCCCGGGCGTGCAGCTCTACACTGGCAATTGGCTGGGCGACGAGCACGCCAAGGACGATGCCAACTATAGCTGGGGCGCCGGCTTTGCCCTCGAGGCAGAGATGTACCCCGACACGCCGCACCAGCCGCTGTTCCCGCAGGGCATTGTGGGCCCGGGTCACCCATACAGCAATGTGATCGAATACCACTTTATGAGGCACTAGGCCCACAACGCGACATATTGCACAGCAACGCCCGCCGGCACCACCGCCGACGGGCGTTTTTTCATCTTTTGGGCTCAATTTCGCTGTGACTGTATGAGCGACATATCAAAACTATGCCCATTTACTACGTTTAGCCCGGGATGCTCGACCATGCACCGGTTTTTGCTAAATTCGCGAGCCGCCTACCTGCGGTTTTGTTTTTCTCAAATTCGACATGCTCGGCGATAGCCGATCAAACGTAGTAAATGGGCATTGTTTTTGACAGGCAGCATCGCACGCGTCCCTCGCAAGGGCAAAATGATTCGTTTTTCTCCGTCCCCAAGGGATCAGTTGAACAGATTGCCGATGGGGTCGGGATTGGAGCTGGGGAGATAGCGGATTTCTAGTTCTATGCCGAGCTTTTGCAGCTCTTTGAAGGCGGCGACATCTTCGCCGTCTACGGCGACTGCGGGCGTTATGGGGTGCTTGCCCTCCCCTGCCTGCATATGGCCAATGCTGATCTTGGTGATCGGCACGCCACCCTTAACCAGCGCGAGTGCATCGGCGGGTGAGGCCACCATGATCAGAATCAATTGGCGCGGCGTTGCGGTATGAATGATGTCGATGGCCCTTTGCACCGAGAAAAACCGTGTCCACACGCCCTCGGGCACCGCGACCCTCATAGGCGCCCACTTGCGCGAATCCGCCGCAATCTCGTCGTTAACGATCAGGACGAGGTTGGAACCAACCGCCTCATTCCACAGCTCAACGTCTTGCCCGTAAATAAACCGATCATCGATGCGCGTGAGAAGAATCTTGGGTTGAATCATCACTGCCCCATTCTGCTTGACACCCGTAAGAGCAAGACATCACGTCTCCAATATTAGTGCATTTAAAGTGAGAAAAGCCGTCAGAACACTTGCGCGGATGTGCGATGTCCCGTATCATAGACAGCCGTTGACGCCTCAGTTGCGTCACCACATGGCCGCCAGCGTAGCTCAGTTGGTAGAGCACCGCTCTCGTAAAGCGGGGGTCACCGGTTCGAGCCCGGTCGCTGGCTCCATTGCACAAGATAGCCGCCTTCGGGCGGCTTTTTTTGTTACCGATTTCAGGCGCACATCCGCCGGAATTCGCCCACTCGGTGGACTTCGGGTTTAATGCTTAGGGGCGGGGATTTACCAAAGTGAAATTTTAATGAAAAGAAACCCAGCTGCAACAATTGCCATGGCGAGGGCTCGAATTGGCCATATAGATCTAAAATAGTCACGATACCTTCTCTTTTGCTGAAACGATATATCTATACAAGGTTGTGAGCGGAAAACAAAAAATACGTCGATTGCTATCCGACAAACGGGTCTGGAATTGCATTCACCGGCATTTCGGGGCAGATTGATACACATGTACGAAAGGGAACCTATGTGGTGCGTTGGGTTGGAGCTGCTGCAGGCCCGATATGGATTGCGGTCTTGCGCCCCGATGTCCAAATAGGTTTCTCTCTCTAGACGGGAAGTTGCTCATGGACGCCATATATGACGGAGATGACTGGGTCGATCATTATACTTGGCGCCTGGTCGGCTCGAACGACAATGGGGTTGTGGTGTTTGATGGACTATGTCCAAAGCATCTCCATCCTTTTGTCTCGTCGTTAATTGAGAGTTCCGCTCGTGTTGCCCCCTACAGCTCGGCATCGCTTCATGATACGGACGTTTTGAAGACCATAAGGGAATCAATTGACGATGGCACGATGAGCGGCCCGCTGTTTTCTCGGCTTGTGGGGCTAGATGAGATTGGCTCGAAACGACTGCTTGCGGGCGAAAAAGTGGAACTCACTTATCGGTCGATGATTTCAATCCTGCGGCTAGCCGATGTTCTTCGCAAATAAATCCAAGCAAAACGCCGCCGGCAACTCCCCTACTCAACAAAAAAGCCCCGCCAACCGCAATCCCCAAGGGAACCGCGATTAACGGGGCTCAAGCGCGCTCCTCAATGGAATCACGTCATCAGACGAGCAGCTCAGCCGAGCAGTGCGCTACTCCTCCCAGTAAGCGTCTGCAAGCAGCTTAAAGCAGATCTTCTTGACCGGCTGTGCGCCATCGCCCGGGAACTCGAGCGTGGGCATGTGAGGCTCGCCGGCAACAAACAGCGCGAACTTGTCGTCGGCAAGATCGCCGGCGATCGAAGCGTCGGAATCGACCAGATCGTAGTCGTCCTTCTCGTCAAACTCCTGAACCAACGTCAGGCTGCCCGTGGCAACCTTAAAGGCCTCGCGACCCTCGACATCGATCTGCAGGTCGTGATAGCGCTGATGCGTCTCATAGTGAGCCTCGGCCTCGGGACGCGTCGTGGGAGCCATGACGTTCGCATAGACCTTGTCGCCCAGAATCGGATGGCTGCCGACCTCGAGCTGCGCCGGGTCGTTCTCCTCGAGCCAGTCGATCAGCACGTCGAGGCCCTTGAGCATTCCGCGATACTCCTCGATATCGCCCAATGCACCGTAAATCATCTAAATCCCCTCTCGGATCGTTTCCTTGGCGGCTACTCGGCAAACGCATTACCAAAGCTGTTGCCGCCCACATACGTCTCGACCAGGGTAAGGTCGGGACTGAACACGACAAAGTCGGAGTCGTGCCCCGGCATAATGCTACTGCACTTGTCGTCGACATGAGCTAGCAAGCGATGCCGGGGCCGCAGCACAAGCTCCTACAGCTCGGTCACGACAACGCCGTTGTAGACCTCGTCCCAACGATCCATGACCAAGTGGCCAGTCATAGGATCCATGGCATTGAGCTTGCCGCAGGTGTTGGCGGTACGCAGCACCGTCTCGTCGTCCGCGCCAGCAGCAATGGCATGCGCGAAGCCAGCGATAGTGGAGTCACCAGAGCCCGTGGCGTTAACGGCAGGGATATCGGGCGTCTTTGCGCGGAACGCACGGCCATTGTGGAAGCCAACGGAGCCGGCAGCGCCCATGGACACGACGACCCAGGGGATATCGGAGAAGCGGGCATCAGAGGCGAGCGCGGCGCGGAGCTCGTCCACATCGTCGGTGGTAAAGCTCGTACCCAAAAGGCCGTTGATCTCGGTCAGGTTAGGCTTGACCAGCTCGGGCTTAATTTCGGACTTAAGGGCGGCCTCGAGCGAAGCACCCGAGGTATCGAGCAGCACCTTGGCGCCGGCGTTCTCGGCAATGCCCGTGATCTTGGCATAGTAGTCTGCCTCGACACCGCGGGGCAACGAACCCGAGATGGTGACGACGTCGGCCTTGCTCGCAAGCTCGGCGAACTTTGCGGTAAAGGCATCGAGCTCCTCGGGGGCAATCGTCGGGCCGCTCTCGAGCAGCTCGGTCTGGTTGCCGGCGTGGAGGATGTTGAGGCAAATGCGAGTCTCGCCCTTGATGGGCACAAAATCATTCTTAATGCCGTTGGCATCCATGAGCTCGGCCATATAGGCGCCCATATGACCACCAAGCAGGCCGGTTGCCACGACATCGTCGCCCAGCTGGCCCAGGACGCGGGCCACGTTGAGGCCCTTACCGCCGGCGGTCTTTTCGGGCGTCACGCGGTTGACGTCGTCGATAATGAGCTCATCGAGCTGATAGCGCGTATCGACGGACGGGTTCATCGTAACGGTGAGGATCATTTCTAGCTCCTTATCTCGCAGGCTCCTTATGCCTTGCAAAACGAATTGGCTACATGCGACTACAGAATCTCGATTGTGAACGAGCGCACGATGGTTTCTTTGGGCTTGGCGATAAGGCAGCCGCGCTTGTGCTCAAGCACGTCATCCTCATCGGAACAGGTCGAGAGGCCGCCCCAGGGTTCAACTGCCACAAAATCACCCTCGGGCTTGCTCCACACAATGAGGTACGGGAATCCCTCAAAGCTCAGGCGAACGCCCTTGTCCTCGCCCTTTTTGGAAAGCGTGACCTGACGGCTCTCGAGCACGTCAAAGATGGTCTCCGCAAAATCGAAGAGCTCATGCGACAAAGGCAGCGTCTTTCCCACCATGGGGTTCTTGGAGCGCCTGTCCACATCAATCAATCCGGTCGAGGGAACGGCGGTGCAGAGCTCCGCAGCCTCGTCTTTCTCAAAACGCAACTCGTAGTCCGTATAGGACTCGCCCTCGTCGAGCGGACACCTAAAGCCGGGGTGTCCACCGATAAAGAAAGGCATGTCCTCGGTGCCCTCGTTGGTAACCTCATAGGAGACACGCACGGCGGCGTCCTCGAGCGTATAGCGGGCGACAAGTTTAAACGGATACGGATAATCGCTCAGCAGCGCGGCGTTATCCTCGGATGCCAGGCACATAGCCAGCTCGTTTGCGCTTTGGCTCAACAGCTTCCACTCCTGCTTGCGCGCAAAGCCGTGGCGGGCGAGCTTCACATGATGTCCGGCAAACGTCATGGCGCTGTTATCGCGCAAACCTCCGCAAATCGGGAAGCAAATCGGTGCCTGGCCGGACCACACGGCGGGATCGCCCTGCCACAAGTACTCGCGACCTCCAGCCTCAATCGAGGTAAACGAGCCGCCGGCCGTGGAGACCTTGATAGAAATCGAATCGTTGGAGAGAGCGTATTCCATTGTCCATCCTTTCGAACAACTGCTTTTTGCTCGCAAGAACCCGTCTCAGCCCTGACCAAAGGACAAACCCGCACGTTCATCGATGCGTCCGGTTTCCCAGGCATGCAACGGGGTACCATACAGACATTGATGCAATTACAGCTGAAAGGCCTTCTTATGCGAACCATCATCCTTTATGCCTCACGCCACCACGGCAATACGAAAAAGCTCGTGGACGCCATCGTCGAGGCGCACCCCGAAATCGATACCCTCGACGTGAAGTCACTCGGTAAAAACGAGTACCCCGACCTGCACGAATACCATCTGATCGGCGTCGCCACGGGCATTTATTACTCCGAGATCGACAAAGATATGGCGCGCGTGCTCACGAACGTGCTGCAGCCGCAGGACAAGGTGTTTGGCCTTATGACCTACGGTGGCAAAAACAAGTGGTACGGCAAGGATATCGATGGCATCTGCCGCATGAGGCAGGCCATCTTTATGGGTGTCTACGGCTGCCCCGGATTTGACACATGGGGTCCGTTCAAGATTACCGGCGGCGTCCAGAAGGGACACCCGACCGCTGAGGAAATTAAGGGCGCCGTCGACTTCTTCGACAAGATCGAAGACGAGTATGGCGACATCATCGTCGAAGAGTACGCCAAGCGCGAGAAGCGTCTAGCATACGAAAAGGAGCATCCCGCGGGGGGTCTTGTGGCCGGCGTCAAGCGCACGGCAAAGAAGATCGCTAACAAGCTGTAACTGTTAAGGTGCTTTTGAGCGTTTAACCCATACGGCGGGTCCGAGCAGATTCGGGCCCGCCGTCTTTTTCTATCGTTACTCGGTAAAGGCGTTGCCGACGCTCTGGCCGCCAACATACGTCTCGACGAGGGTGAGCTCATGGTCGAACACGACAAAGTCGGCGTCGCGACCCGGCATGATGCTGCCGCACTTATCCTCGATGTGCGCGGAGCGTGCCGGCACCTCAGTTGCCATGCGAATGGCGATATCGGCGCTGGCGATGCCCCAGTCGACGATGTTCTTGACGCCCTGGGCAAGCGTGAGCACCGAGCCGGCAATGCTCTTGCCGTCGGCGAGCCAGCACAGGTTGTCCTTCATGATGACGTCCATGCCGCCACTGGTGTAGCTGCCCTCGGGCATGCCGCCGCAACCCAGGCAGTCGGTGATGAGTACCGTGTGCTGCCAGCCCTTTGCCTGCAGCAGCGCCTTGATGGCGGCAGGGTTTACGTGCTTGCCGTCACAGATGATCTCGGCGTAGGTCTCGGGCGTAGACATGGCAGCACCCACGACACCGGGCTCACGGTGATGCAGACCGCGCTGGCCGTTATAGGTATGCGTAAAGCAGCTGGCACCGGCATTGATAGCGGCGATGCACTCATCGTAGGTGGCGTCGGAGTGACCGATGCTGGTCACCACGCCCTTGGCGTTCAGAGCAGCCGCATAAGCAGCGGCACCGTCGCGCTCGGCGGCCATGGCGCTCTTAACGATGCGACCGCCCGCAGCCTCCTGCCACTGGTCGAAAACCTCCTCGGAGGGGTCAATCAGGTAAGCGGGGTTCTGCGCGCCCACGTGCTTCATGGTAAAGAAGGGGCCCTCCAGGTAGATGCCCTGAATGCGGGCACCGCAGAAGTCGGGGCCGCGGCCCTCGTCCGCCTTGGCGATAGCAGCGCAGGCGTCCTTGATCTGTTCGACGCCATCGGTGAACGTCGTGGGCAGCCAGCTGGTGGTACCGCGACGGGCGAGCTCGGTTGAGCTGATATCGATGCCCTCGGGATCGTTATCGGTAGTTGAGTGGTTGTAGAAGCCATGGATGTGAGTATCGACCATACCCGGTGCGATCCACGATCCCGTGTAGTCCTTAATCTCGCAAGATGGCTCGTCGGCCTGCCAGGCGCCAAAAACGCCATCCTCGACCATAAGATAGCCGCCCAGTTGCGGGCCTGCCGGCAAGAAGAACTTGTCAGCCTTAATTGCGTACGTGCTCATATGCACTCCTTGCTTCTAAAGCAGTTGACTGTGGTAATGCTTATACCCAGCTCACGTAAAACAAAAAGCGCCCGCCCGCCGTTATGAGCGGACGGGCGCCCTTACAGGGGGACGCGATTAAGCGGTGAAGGGGTGAATCGTCACGCCCTTAACCACGCGGTTGACCGTGCCGGTGGGGCTCGGCGTATCGGGCGTGTTGCCCACGCGGACGGAGTTGAGCAGGCTGATAGCCTGGGCAAACATCACGAACGGCAGAGCAAGGTAACCCTCGGGAAGTGCCTCGTAACCCTTAAAGGTGAAGGACTCACCCTCATAGACGGTGGCACCTTCCTGCTGAACGGCGATGGTGTGCTGAGCGATCTTGTCGCCACCGATCTCGTTGAGGATGTCGATGTCGTACTGACGGGTGTAGGCGTCGTTGTTGACGAACACGAAGACGAGCGTCTTATCGTCGACGAAGGACTTAGGTCCGTGACGATAGCCCATGGAGGTGTCGTAGGAAGTAGCGACCAGACCGTGAGCGAGCTCGAGGATCTTGAGCTGGCTCTCCTGGGCAAGGCCACCGAAGGAGCCAGAACCCAAGTAGGTCACGCGGTTGAAGTCGCCAGCCAGATAATCGGCGATCTCGGGCTCACGGGAGATGACCTCCTCGCCCATCTTGGCGATGGTCTCGACCCACTCGGCCTTCTGCTCGTCAGAGGCAGTGTCGAAAATAAGGGTAGAGAGCAGGGTCATGCAGGAATAAGAACCGGTCATGGCGAAGCCCTTGTCGTTGGCGCGCGGAATGAGCAGCGTCAGCGCGTTGGGATCATCAGCAGACTCGACGGCGAGCTTGCCCTCGGGAGCGCAGGTGATGTTGAGGAACTTGACGTTGTGGACGAGCTCCTTGGCAACGGCAACGGCGGCAAGGCTCTCGGGGCTGTTGCCAGAGCGGGCAAAGGAAACCACGAGCGTGGGATCCTCAGCGCGCAGGAAGTCGCGCGGGGCGCTCACGATGTCGGTCGTGGCGATGGGCTTAAAGTCGTAGAGATCAGTGTTGCCAGCGTGACGCAGGTACGGGGCGCAGGTATCGCCAACGTAGTCGGACGTACCGGCACCGGTGAAGACAACGGACAGACGACCCTCGCCCATAGCGCGAGCCTCGGCCAGGAAGGCCTCGATGGCCTCCTTGTTCTCGCGATAGATGTTGAGCGTATCGCGCCAAAGCTCGGGCTGCTGAGCAATCTCGGCCGTGGTGATCTGGGCGCCGAGCTCGGTGAGCTCCTCGACACTCTTCTCGAACATTTCTAATACCTCTCTCTAGAAGTAATCCTCTGACGTGCAATTATACACTTCGGTTGGTTATCTGGTAGTAACCAGTTAAATGCAAAGAATCACCATATGGAAACGATGCAAACACTAGTTGCTGCGCTGGTGGTAAACCTTGTATTTAAACTGATCGGCACGAGCAACCGAGAGTGTGTACTCCACTACCTCGTTTGACTCGTTATACGTAGTCCTGACCAAATCGAGCACAGGCGAGCCCTCGACAATTCCCAAAAGGTGGGCATCGGTGGGACGGGCTATGCTCGCATAGAACTCCTCTTCGGCCACGCGAATCTTTTGCTGAAAGTCCTGCTCAATCACATCGTAAAGCGGCTTACGCTCTAGCAGTGGTCGCTTTAGGGATAGAAATTGACGAACCGGTAGATAGCTGCGTTCGACCATCATGGGCATGTTGTCGGCAGAACGAAGACGCTTGAGCTTAAAAATGCGATCACCGATACGCAATCCCATATGCTCAGCCAGATTCTTATCGGCCTCCATCTCGCAAAAATCGAGAATCGTGGTCTCGGGTTCTCGACCCATCGCGCGCATCTGCTCGGTAAAGCTGTAGGACTGCATAAGATTGGTTGCCTTTGCCGAACGGTCGGTCACAAAGGTACCGCGACCGTGCTGCCGAACCACCAGTCCTAAACGCTCCAGTTCCTGCAGAGCCAGGCGTACCGTAGTGCGCGAGAGACCATAGCGCTCCGATAGTTCGCGCTCGGAAGGAATCATGTCACCGGCGCGATATTCATGGTCAATCTTTTCGGTCAGAATATCGACCAGCTGATCGTACAGCGGTTGCTTACGCGCTCCGATCGCCATCCTATCCTCCCATTTTCTCAAACTCGGCTACTACCTTGGGTGTTTAGCATTATCTGTCTGCCACACCCGAATCAACAAGAAAACAAAAGCCGCGCGCTCTTTCGAGCACGCGGCTTTTAACATACACATGGCTTAAGGGGTCGGGGTGTGAGCCGCGTAGGGACACACCCCTCAAGCTAGAGCCTTACCAGATGCTCGGCCAGAGACCAAGCGGGCCAGCGCCCAGGATGCCGAGGACGAAGAGCAGCAGAATGCCCTTGGTCGGGGTCCAGCTGTGCTTAGCGAACATGTAGTAAAGCAGCAGCGTAAGCATAAGCGGGACGAGCTTCGGGACGATGGTGTTGAGGGTGTCGGCAACAGAGAAGTTGACCGGATCCTCGGTGACGGTAGCGTAGGTCACGGACTCCATGCCGTTGCCCAGATCGGCGACGCCGCACTTGACCTCGTTGCCGTCGGCATCGACGGCGGTGAGGGCGTTGCCGTCCTCATCGGTCATGGCGATGGTACCGGCCTCAGCGGTCTCGGTATCGATGCCCTCCATACCGGTGAAGTTCTCGGCCTCCTTCTCGGAGACGATCACGGTAGTAGGGGCAAGGCCACGGGTGGTGCCGTTGGGGATCTGGAGGTTGATCTGGGTGCCACCCATGGTGACGACCAGGCAACCGACGACGAAGACGCCCATGATGGAAGCGGCACGCGTGAAGGCCTGCATGTTGGCGGTCAGAGCGTCAATAGCGCTGGTGCCAAGCTTGTAGGACCAGTTCATGAGCCAGAAACGCAGAGCGAACTGGACGACGTTGAAGATCACCAGGAAGATGATCGGTGCAGCGGCGTTGCCATTGATGGCCATGTTGGAGGTGATGCCGGCCGTGATAGGTACGAGCGTCAGCCAGAACAGAGCGTCACCGATACCACCGAGCGGGCCCATTGCGGCGACGCGGACGGCGCGGATCGTGGGGATGTCAACCTTGTTCTGCTCGAGCGAAAGCACGATGCCCATAACAAAGGTGACAAGGAACGGGTGGGTGTTGAAGAACTCCAGGTTGTGGCTCATGGAAGCCGCGAGGTCGTTCTTGTTGGTGTGGATCTTCTCCAGACCGGGGATGATGGAGTAGAGCCAGCCAGCGGCCTGCATACGCTCGTAGTTGAACGAGGCCTGCAGGAAGCAGGAGCGCCAAGCCATCTTGTTGAGGGTCTTCTGGTCGAGCTGCGGAGCAGGAGTGAGATCCTCGTAGTGCTCCGGGATTACATACTCATTAGATGCCATCTTCGAAGTCACCTCCGTCAGAAACAGCTGCACCCTTCAGCTCGGTCTGCTGCTGGAAGTCCCAGAAAGCGATGCCGAAGCCGATGAGAGCGAGGATGAGCAGAGCAGGGGTTGCCAGAGAATCGTTGGCAACGGTGATGAGCGCGAGGCCAAAGCCCATGAGGAAGAAGCCCCACATATCGCGGTTCATCATAACCTTGAGCAGGACGGCGAAGCCGACGAAGCGCATCATGCCGCCTGCAGCGGACAGACCGGTCTGCAGCCAAGTCGGGATGGCGGAAGCGATGGTCTGACCAATGGTAGCGCCAGCGATGAAGAACAGGGTGACGACGACAGCGAAGATCAGGCCGAGCAGAGCCATGGCGAAGTAGTTCAGGCGCTCGATGCCCTTGGTGTCCGCGTTGTGAGCCATGTTATCGGCCGTGGACATAAGCGGGGACATAAGCGTGAAGACCAGGGTAACGCCGAGCTGACCAAGCAGGGCGAACGGAATGGCAAGGCCGACTGCCGCGTTGGGCTCGAGACCCGTAGCGATAGCGAGAATGGCTGCCATGATGCCGCCAATGACGGCGTTAGGCGGCTGAGCGCCTCCGATCGGCATGTTGCCGATCGTCATGAGCTGATAAGTACCACCCACGAGAAGACCGGTGTTGAGGTCGCCAAGGATAAGACCGATGACGGCGCCGGTGACGATGGGCTGATAGAGAGACTCGAGGAAGTCAAACTGGTCGATTGCCGCGATGAACGTGACGACGAAGACCAGAGCGATCTGGATGATCGAGTATTCCATCTTGCTCCTCCTTTCAAAATGAATGTACGCACTTTGGATATCACGTACAGAACGTCAGGGTTTCACTCCTGACAACGTGGATCACGAGGATTACGAGAAGAGCTTGCTCGTGTCCTCAACAGGCGTGCTCGGAACGCGCCTGATCTCCAACTCCACCCCCAATTCCTGCAGCTCTTTAAACGCAGCGACATCCTCGTCGTTAACTGCGACGGAGGTGGCGACTTGGCGCTTTCCTTCCGACATGTGCATGTTGCCGATGTTTACCTTCTTTATAGGCACACCGCCCTTGACGAGCGTAAGCACGTCTTCCGGTGTTTCGGCCACGATGAAGATCTTCTGGCGCGGGCTCGCCTTGCCAATGACGTCGATGGTCTTCTGCAGAGAGAAGAAACGCGTAGCGACGCCGGCGGGAGCGGCCATCTTCATGAGGTTCTGGCGCATGGTGTTGGTCGCCACGTCGTCGTTGGCGACGAGGATGAGGTTGGAGCCCAGAGTGGAGTTCCACTGGGTGGCAACCTGACCATGAACTAGTCGGTTATCGATGCGGGTAAGAAGAATGTTGGGTTCTGCCATGTTGATCAGCTTCCTTTCGTTATTTGCTGACGACAGTTACTTGATCTCCTGAATCGCGTAACGCGAAACATCTACGACGGCTCCGGATCGGACTTTGATCTGGACCTTCTCGCCTTCGATGCCTTTGACGGTTCCGTAGATACCGCCGGCGAAAAGAACCTCCTGACCCGGCTTGAGCTCGGTGTGCAGCTCCTTGAAGTACTTTTGCTTCTTCTTCATGTTGATTTGCGACCAGATGGTGTAAATCAAGCCCATGATGGCAAGCAGGCCTAAAAGGGCGACCGAGGAGCTCAGGACGTTGGCTCCGAAATCGGCCATTAGATGCCGTCCTCGTCGCCGAAGATATCCTCTTCGTCGGAGCCGGCAACGGATGCGACCGTCTGGGCGGTGATGCCCGTCTGGCCAACGGTCACGGCCTGCTCGCCAAGCTCGGCGAGCGTGGCGTTGCCGCGGAGGAACAGAAGCTCAATAACCATGGGAAGGTTAGTGCCGGTCAGAACCTCGACATTGTCGACATCCTGGGCAATCATCATCGACTGGTTGAACGGGGTGCCGCCAAGCAGGTCGGTAAAGACGAGCACGCCATCGCACTCCTCGCGCATGGCGGTAATAGCGGCGCGGAGATCCTCACCGTAGGAAGCAGCCTGGTCGCCCTCAAAAGGAACGACGGTAAAAGCGGGCTGGTCGCCGGCAACCATAGCGATAGCGCTTGCAAGGCCGGGTGCGAACTGTCCATGACCGGTAAGAATAAAGCCAACCATTCAAATTTCCCTTCCGAAGGTGTGTACGATCTGAGTCCGATGATTTTCGGAAGCCAGCGGGCGCTCGCCCTTAAAGCTTCTTAGAAAGCGTACTTTGAAGACCAGTGGTTTCTAAACTGGTAGTAACCACGTGACGTGTTGTTGTCACTATATCACCCCAGAATAGGCCGCTTCCGTTGATTCATACGGTAAAACGTTTTTGCACCGTTCACGGTGATAAATCGACCGTTTACCGGTCGTTAACACTTCTACCTGCGGTTTTGAAACCGTTCCGAAATGCTTTGGCAAAAGATCGGATCTTTTCCTGTGTCTAAACAACGCAGGGCGGCTAAAAATAGCGTGTAGAAAAAATGCAGGTCATTGTGAAGATATGTGAATTGGTCTTTTTGACTTAATACCAGTTAGAACCAGTTTTGAGATTATCGGTGAACGGTAGTTTTCGACCGTTCACCGGTTACTTGCAATCGTTTGCAGTCGTTTTCCCAGATGAATTAGGGAAACACAATGGAGCGCTTGCGCGATCAAGGGAAGTTTTGACATTTGTCCTCATCCCCCGCGCGCCAAACTCCGACACCCAAAATGAGCCATAGCTCTCGCTATTCGTCTCACAAACATTACTTACTCTAATCTGTAATTGTTTATCGTTTATCATTAAATATGATATGATATACAAGTATCATCCAAGACATTGGTTGGAGGAGCTATGATCCGCTGGAACGTATCCAAATCGAATGAAGCCATCGACCGTGAACAGGCAATAGCCGATCTGAGGAAGCTCACTCGCATCTGCAAATGGGCCACAATCTGCACCACCGTGGCGCTCGCTCTGGGACTTCTCGCAGTCATTGCGATTGACCTTCTACTCGTATTGCCTAGCCTCTCCCAAGGGTCGTGTCTCCAATCCGTAGAACTTCAAGGCGGCGAAGGGCCGTGCCTGGCTATCGTCGGTACCGATGCGCAGACCCCACTTATGCTCGTCGCACACGATGGTCACACTGCCATAGGGAGCCTCTTGATGACATGCCTCGCGCTTACCATCGCGCTAAGCGTGCGCAGGCTTTTCTTAAACATTGAAAAGGAAGGCAGGCCCTTTGACCTTGAATGTAACCAGACACTTCGTCGAGTAGGACATTTATTCCTTATCGGCGGCGTTGCCGTGAGGCTTCTTGGTGCCGTAATCACGGGAATGATACTCTCAGGATTTGGCGGCAGCTTTACGGATGCGTTCGCCGGCCAGTTATTCGAGCCCTCCATGCTCTTTGCGGGCCTGATTATTTGCCTGATTGCCAGCATCTTCCGCTACGGGTATATCCTGCAAAAACAAGATGACGAGTTGCTCTAGGGGGAATCCATGATTATTCTGCGGCTTGACCGCATGCTCGCCGAACGCAAGATCTCATCCAAAGAGCTTGCGGGACGCGTGGGCATCTCCCAGGTCAATATGTCACGCATTAAGACGGGCAAGGTTTCTGCCATACGTTTTTCAACTCTTGACGCGATATGCCGGGCACTCGACTGCCAACCGGGCGATGTACTGGAATATATGCCTGACGATGAAGCCGATAACCTTTTTGGACTTAAAGATGAATAGCCATAATTAAGCCGCCAATCACGCCCTCAACGCAAAAAGTCCGCCAGAACGACTTCCGTACTGGCGGACTTTCTGCTGTCTATCGGCTAGATGCTCGATGAGCCGTGCGACTCTTTACGCAAACAGGCCGTAGATGCTGATGTTGGCCTTGGCGTAGAGGCCGTTAGCATACTCGGTCCACTTGGAGCTGGCGCTCGAAGCCTGCGAAGAGTACTGCTGGTAAGCAGTGTAGTAGGCGGTCATGGCCTGCTTATAGGTAGCGCTATCGGCCGTAAAGGCATCGTCGGCAAAGGCCTTAGCGTAGGTGCCGTTCTCGTCCTTCCAGGTACCCTTCGAGCTATCCCACTCATCGCCCGCAAGGTTGATGATGTAGTCGGCGTAATCCTTGCTCGCGGTCTCCTCGTTGCCGTCAGAAGGCTCGGTCGGAGCGGTCGGCATGCTTGCGGAGCTATCACCCACCTTCTTCTTGTAGAGCTTCTGCAGCGTCGCGGACTGGCGGACGATCTGCTTGGCCTGGTCCTTGGACACGCCATACTGCGTGGCCATGGTCTTGTAGTCCGAAGTGCCGATGGAATCCTCGGCGTACTGCTTCATCTCCTTAGAAGAGACGGTAATGCCCTCGTCCTCGGCAGCATCGAGCAGGATCTTGTTGCGCACGTAGGACAGGATGACGTCGGCAGAAGGAGCGGTGTAGTTGCCATCACTATTCTTGACGGTATCGAGGCTGTACTGGCTCTCGATGGCCTCGCGCGCGGTGATATCACTCTTCTTGCCGTTGTAGCTATAGCTTGCCACGGTCGAATCGAGCTGGTCCTCGGTCAGGGTCGCCGAGCCGACACCCTTGCCGCCAAAGCCGCCATTGCCGATAAAGAAGCCGACCACCGCAGCGATCACGACTGCAACCACAAAGGCGGCAATCATCGTCTTCTTGTGCTTGGATACGCGATCGTCTTCATCGGAACCCAGGATATCGTCGTCCTCATCCTGGGCCTCGGGCATCAGATTCTCGTCAGCGGCATCCACGGCAATCTGAGCCTCCAGACGGGCGTCCTCCTCCTCGGCCGTCGTACCGGCAGCAATGTGCTCGGCAGACGTACCGGCGACCAGGTCGATCTTCTCGTCCTCGTCACCGTCGGGGCCTTCGCCGCGCTCGATGATCTGGATACCGTCGATCTCGTCCTTCTCGTCCTTCTTTTGAATCAGACCCATATCGGTTACTCCTTGTTAGGAAACATAGTCCTCAATAGGATACGCCCGACAGAGCGCCGGGCGTATTGATTCTTAGGTTATACGCAAACACTTAAGTACAATTTAGGCGTTTGCAACGTGCCTACCTTAGGCCAGGTGCGCGATAACGGCATCGGCAAAGGCCTGCGTGCCCACGGCCCCCTCGACGGAGCCGGTCTGGGCACGACGCACGTCACCGGTAACCTGCTCGCCCTCGTCGAGCGTGGCAGAGACGGCGGCGCGAATGCGATTGGCAGCGTCGTTCTCGCCCAGGTGATCGAGCATCATCGCAGCAGAGAGAATCTCGGCCGTGGGGTTGGCGATATCCTGACCAGCGATATCGGGCGCAGAGCCGTGCGTTGCCTCGAAGATGGCGCAGTCGGCACCGATGTTGGAGCCGGGGGCCATGCCTAAGCCGCCCACCAGGCCGGCGCACAGGTCGCTCACGATGTCGCCGTACAGGTTGGGCAGCACCAGGACATCGAAGTCGTTGGGGTTCTGGACCAGACCCATGCAGGTGGCGTCGACGATCTTGTCGTTGAACTCGATTTCGGGATAGTTGGCGGCCACCTCGCGCGCAACGCGCAGGAACAGGCCGTCAGTCGCTTTCATGATGTTTGCCTTGTGTACGGCCGTCACCTTTTTGCGGCCGCAACGGCGGGCGTACTCAAAGGCGTACTCCACAATGCGGCGGCTCTTGGCGATGGAGATGGGCTTAATTGAGATGGCGGAATCGGCGGCGAAGGTCTTCTGACCCGAGCGCTCGACAAGCTGTGAGAGCTCCTCGACCTCGGCAGCGCCCTCATCGAACTCGATCCCGGCGTAGAGGTCCTCGGTGTTCTCGCGCACGATGACCAGGTCGACGTCGCGGAAACGCGATCCGTCGCCCGGCTGCGACAGGCAGGGGCGCACGCAGGCGTACAGGTCGAAATGCTTGCGCAGGGCCACGTTGACGCTGCGGAAACCCGTGCCGACCGGCGTGGTGATGGGGCCCTTGATGGCAACCTTGGTCTCGGCGATCGCATCGAGCACGTGCTGGGGCAGCGGCGTGCCAAACTCGTCCATGACGCCGGCACCGGCCTCCTGGACGTTCCAGTTGATCTGGACACCGGTGGCCTCGACCACGCGGCGCATGGCCTGCGTAATCTCGGGACCGATACCGTCACCGGGAATCAGGACTACATCGTGCGCCATAATCTGTTACTCCTCGTTTTCGGCGGCCTCAGATTTTTTAACGCTAGCACGCTTCTTCTTTTTGGAGAGATCCAGGCCAAAACGTTTAACAAGCATTTCGCAAATCTCGCTCGAACGGGCCTTGAGATAGCTGCCCTTGCCGTTCTCGGCATCGAACTTAAGGCGCAGCGCAAGCTTCTCGGCGACCTCGGCGTCGATCTCGCCCTGGCCAAACTCGTACAGGCAACCGAGCATGTCGCGATACTCGAGGTCGCCGTGGTAGCACTGGATGGCCTCGTCCAGAATGGGCCAAGCCTCGCGCGAACGCTCGACGCTCGTGGCGCCCCACACGCACAGCAGGCGGAAGGCGGCATAGCGCAGCGTGGAGGAAATCTCGTCGAACAGCGCGGTCTCGGCGCCCTCAAAGGCATCGCCCAGCTGCTCGGGGCAGGTAGTGGCGAGCGCCGCTAAGGCATCGAGAGCCTCCCAGCGGGTCTGAGCCTCGGGGCGGTCGAGTGCCTCGATCAGCGCGGGCACGCAGGGCACGACGCGCTGCGGATCGCGCTCGGCAAGCAGGTGCAGCACGCGGGCGGCAAACTGACGGATGCGGCGCGTGGGGCAGCCGAGCTCCTTGACCAGACGGTCGACGGCGTTCTCGTTCTCCTCTGCCAGCTGAAGCTGTGCCAGCTCCTCGTCGGTGAGCTGTTCTTCCTTGTTTTCTGCCATAGTTACCTCTTCTTACTATTTCTTAGCGTGCTTGCCAGCACCCTTGCTGTCATCGGTGACCGAGATGAGCTGTCGGTCGGCCGCGCCATTGCGGCGTGCGCGGCGACGCTCCTCGGCATCGCCCGCGTCGGCGGCGGCGCGGTGAGCCTTGTTGACGTTAAAGACCTCGTCGTGCTTGCGCCACGGACCGACGGACTCGCCAAAGCTCATCTTAAGGCCGGCGATAAAGCCGCCGAGCCAGCCGATCGGCGCAAACTGCACCAGCGGGAACAGCGAAAACACCCAGGTTAGCAGGACGACTGCCGCCGCACCTGCAAAATTGGCGATCCAGTAGTCGCGCTTGGTGATGACGCGCTTTTCGCAAGCCCACTGGCCGCACAAAAAGCCGATGTAGATCGCAAAGAGAAAGAGCACCAGCGCAAGCACCACGAACGTCCAGCTCATGGGCGCTACTCCCCGTGATGGTGGCCGCAGCAGCACTCGTGGCCGTCATCGTGGCCGTGACCGCCGCAGCACTCGTGGTCCTCGCCATGGTGGTGGCCGCAACCGCACTCATGGTCGTCGCCGTGCTCGCCGCAACCGCAGCCTTCCTCGTGAGCACCATGCTCCTCGGGACGATACTGCGACCAGTCCAGACCGGCGGCGATGGCGTCGGCCTCCTCCTTATAGAGGACCGTGATGGCCTGGGTGCCCAGCTTGGCGCCACCGATGGCGTCGAGCATGTCGTAGAGCGTAAAGGCCACGTCGGCACCGGGCAGCGCGAGCTCGCGATCGTCGGCGTAAGCGAGCGCCAGGCGCAGGTCCTTGATGAAGTGCTCAACCATAAAGCCGGGCTTGTAGTCGCCGTCGAGCGCCTTGGGCGCCAGGCTCTCCATGGCGCCGGACTTGCCGGTACCGCCCAGGATCATCTGACGGGTCTTCTCCAGATCGAGGCCGCTCAGCTCGGCAAACGCCATGGCGTCTGCCATGCCGACCATGCAGGCGCCCAGCGACACCTGGTTGGCAAGCTTGGCAGCCTGGCCCTTACCGGCGCCATCGAAGCAGCAGATGTTGGCCGCAAAGGTGGCAAGGATGTCACGGACCGGCGCGATGTCGTTCTCGGTAGCGCCCACGATAGCCGTGAGCGTGCCGGCGATAGCACCCGACTCGCCGCCGGTGACGGGGCAGTCAAACGCCATGCGACCGGAGACCTGGGCGGCCTCGGCAATGTCACGGGCAAGCTCGGGCGAGCTCGTAGTGAGGTCGATCAGCACCGCGCCCGGCTTGGTGCACGCGAGCAGACCGTCGCCCGCCAGGTAGAGCTCCTCGACCTCGGAGGGATAGCCCACCATGGTAAAGACGACATCGGCGTTCGCCACGGCGTCGGCTGGCGTATCGGCCCAGGCGGCACCGCGCTCGATAAGCGTGGCGGCCTTGGACTTGGTGCGGTTGTTGACCGTGACGGGATAGCCGGCGTCCAGGATGTGGCCGGCGATGGGGGCACCCATGATTCCGGTGCCGATAAATGCGACGGAGAGCTTGTTTGCCATGAAACCTTTCCTTTTGGGTTGGGTGTTGTTACCAGGGTGAATACTCAGTGCCAGCGTTTCGGCCGTGACTTGAGGGCACTTGCAGCCGCAGCGCCTGTCTACTCGCCACGCACACGGCGCGCGATGCGGTCGGAAAGCGAGGCTTTCTCGGCGCGGTTCTTGCCCCAAAACGCGCAAGCCACCATGCCGGGGCCCACGTGCGAGCCGATGGTAGGACCGACGGAACTACGGATGATGGTGACGTCGGCGCAGCCTTCCTCCTTGCGGATGGCGGCCTCGAGCCAATCACCGTCCTTCTCGGCATCGGCCGTCATGATGGCAATGGGCATGGTGCGATCGGGCACGTAGTTCTCGCGGAACGACTTGAGAATGGACTTGAGCGCCTTCTTGCGGCCGCGGTTGACGCCGATCAGCGACAGCGAGCCGGCCAAGTCGTAGGAGAGCTCGGGCTTGACGTCGAGCTTTGCCGTGAGCTGCGCCGCCGCGGGCGGAATGCGGCCACCGGCAGCCAGTGCGTCGAAGCTCTCGAGCGTAAAGTAGCCGTGGACATAGGTCTTTGCCTCGTTTGCCCAATCGACCAGCTGCTTGGCGGTCAGTCCCGCCGAGCGCTGGCGCACGGCCTCGAGCGCCAAGAGCGCGCCGGTCGCGCAGGGCAGAGCGTTGTCGACCACGTAGAGCTCAAAGTTGGGATACTCGGCGCGCACGGCGTCCGCCGCCTGGCACGCGGAGTTATAGCTCGACGACAGCGCCGAGGTAAAGCACAGGTAGACCGTGGGCGTGCCCTCTTTGGCGCACTCGGTAAAGAACTCGATATAGCGACCGAGCGACACGGCGGAGGTAGACACGCGAGCGCCGGCGCGCATGCGGTCGTAGAACTCCTTAGGGCTCATGCTCGACCAGATATCGTCCGTGCGCTCCTCGCCATCGATAATGAAGGGGAAACCCAGGATATCGACATCAAGGTTCGCGGCGACCTCGGGGCTAAAGTCGCAGCAGGTATCGACGACGATGCGGCAGCGGTCAGAATGGCCGGTAGATGCAGCCTTGTCCATCAAAGCGACTCCTTACGTAAAAAGGCGGCCACCCGCATGGGATGGCCGCCAACCGTTAACTCATGCAAGTTAACGTATTTTACTCGTCAAGTGTTTCGATGCGGGGCTTGATGATGCCATATCCACCATTCTTACGGTGATACACCACATTGATGAGGCCAGTCGTCGCGTTCTCGAACACGTAGAAGTCGTGGCCCAGCAGATCGGTCTGCACCAGCGCCTGCTCCTCAGTCATCGGGGTGACATCGATGACCTTCTCGCGGACGAGCAGGTCGTCCTCCTCCTCGGGCAGCAGCAGGTCGGCCAGATCCTCGACGCGCTCGACCGGTGCGACATCCGCTGCGCTGGCACCGCCCTGGCGGTTGTCCACGACCTTGGTCTTGAACTTGCGCAGCTGGCGGGTGACCTTATCGGCGGAGAGGTCGATGGCAGCGTACATATCTGCACCGTGCTCGGCAACGCGAATCACCGAACCGCGGGCACGAACCGTAACCTCGACGATTGCCGGGTTGGGGTTCGAGGGGTTCTTCTCATAGCGAAGTACAACGTCGACCGTCATGGGCTCGATATCGAAAACCTTGAGCGCCTCGCCGATCTTCTCATCCACATGCGCACGCAGAGCATCGGTTACCGTCGTCTTGCGTCCAGAAACCTTGATATCCATACGTGGCTCCAATCTGCCTCGGGGACTTACTGTACTGGCTATGTACCCATTGCCGTGCATTTAATCACGCGGATTCCTAAAGACCCGAATAACGATTGCTTGATACCGCATACCGAAGTCTCGTACTTTTCCATGGCAAAGTGCGCTATAGGAGGGCGTCGGCGGCTTTGTATTTGGTCCCGAAAATTGGCTTTGACCTGCTAGTTTTATTTGGATGAAAAAGCCGGGCTCCCCTATTGGAGAAGCCCGGTAGTGCGTGTTGAAACCGTGAAGAGGTGTCCTTTCCAACGTATAGGAGACACCACCCCTAGCAATAACTAGCTATTGAGTTTGTTAATGTCGTCGTCGGTGATGGTGGCTTCCTGGCTGGACGATTTGTCCTCGGAGGATGCAGCCTCATTGTTGGAATCGGAGGACTCGCTGCCGGAGGACGTGGTCTCACTGGACTCAGAGTCGCCCGGCTGCACGTTAGCGCCCGAAACCGTCTTAGTGGTGAGGTCGTAGGGCATCGTACCATACCAGACAGAGTGGACCGCCTCGAGCGTGCCGTCGGCCGTAATACCGTCGAGGGCATCGCTCACGGCACGACACAGTTCGTCATTGGACGAGAGGCCCGCAACACCAAGCGTCGAGGGCGCCTCGAGCGCACCGACATAGGAAATCTCGCTCATCAGGCGTGCAAGGTAGCCGCCGGCCGTGGAGTCGCAGATCACATAGTCGACCTCGCCGGACTCGAGCGCCTCAAAGCACTCGTTGATGTTGGAGTAGGTCTTTTGGTTGGCGGTGATGCTCTGCTTAGCAAGCGCCTCCTGCGAGGCCGAGGACGTCTGAACGCCCAGGGTGGACGTGTTAAGGGTATCGGTGGAAACGCTTAGCGACCCACCATCGCTGGTTTTACCGAACACGGAAGCGGCATCGTACAGGCAGGTGCCGAGCGAGCTAACGTCCCCGTCTGTGGAGTTGATCCCGCCGATAAAGATATCAGCCTTTTTGTCGCCGAGCGCGGAACCCGCCGAGGACGCATCGACAAAGGCGACCTTAAGGCCCATGCGGCTTGCGAGGGCGCGGGCGGCGTCGACCGCATATCCCGTGAGCTCGCCGTCGGCGCCCTGCATGGCCTGCGGCGCATCGGAAGTATCGAGGGCAACCGTCAGGGTTCCGGGAGTGACCAGGGCATCGTCCGACACCGCCGGCGTGACCGTCTCGTACTCGATCTGGTCGATCGTGGGAGTCGTGAACGTAGACAGCGGGTTGAACGCGCATCCGCTCAGGCCCAAAACGGCAATGACCGCTGCGGTCCCAGCACCTAACCGAGCCGCGTGCATCAAGCTGCCCCTCACCATGTCCACTACCCTGCCTTCTGTGTCGTATACAATCCGTGCGTTGCGCGGAATATCAGGTTGTTCCCACCAGCTGACCTGGTATTTGACCCCACACTTGCGCACCGGGGTGTTTGCTCGGGAGGCCGCAGCCACCTTCACGACTGACCCGCTCGCCCGCGAGGCGGTATTGCCCCAAAGAAAGTAGAACGGACGGTGCGGCTTACATCTAGGACGCGCCATGATCGCGCCGCGCGCACGCGGTCGCTTACGTGGATCCCTTTGACCGCGTCTGTCTTGGACTAGGACGGGCATTTCGTCCGTCCGCAACCACAGCCTGGTAGGAACGAAGCGCATTATAGCTAAGTTCAAGCTAAAGTTTAAGGTTAAGGGCGTCATTCGCATCGTGCGCACAGATTTTGCAGGTCGGAGTGGGCTATTCGTGCCCCTATGAAGCCCGGAGCTCCCCTACGGGGAGCTCCGGGGCGCCCTTCTTAGGGTGCCCCGGCCAAAATACGGCAAATATGAGTACTGTCACCAATTTAGTAACAGGCACTTTTGGCCTCTCGGACAGATTTTGCGCTCAGTGTCGCCAACCTGATGCTTAGTTATTCTACATTTGTTTATTATCTTCTTACTTTACGCCGCCTCCGAGTCCTAAATTCCTTGATTTTGCTGTTACTGATTTAGTGACAGTACTCATATTTGCCATATTATGGCCAGGGCATATGATTAACCCTCTATTTTCGACGCGAATTAGACCGGCTTAAGCCCAAAACACGCCCGCAGCGTGTTAAGCAACGCCTCTTGCTTCTTCCTGCGGGCATCGACACGATTTCGGTACCGCTTTCGCATACGCTGGTGCATGCGCCATGCGAGCGCTTCCACCGCTTCCATGTCACAGAGCATTTCGTTGTTGACCGTCGCGACCTCGATTCCCATAGTAATCAAGCCCGTGTTGCGCTTTTCATCATGGATACGTCCCCTCCGAGAGGAATGGCCCAGCTCGCCGTTGTATTCCAGGTCAAACCGAGCTGCTTCCTGATACGCATCGCAAACTGCATGCGGCATCCCCGAGATTGCCTGCGCACGGTCATCGAACTCAATCTTGTAGTCGGTCTTAAAAGGTCCGCAGGCAAACCCGCCATAGGAAAACGGAAGCGAAAACAGGGCGAGCATGATGCACTCCATGGGTGAGCGCAGGTTTTCCGAAAGATAGGGACACAGACGCTGCAGCTGCTTGGCTGCGTTCCCCTTGCATACCGCGAGGTAATCTGCCAGACGATCGGGCGTCAGCACCGGCTCAACCTCAAAGTAGCCCACATCTGCTGGCTGGTCCTTGTCCTTTGCAAGTTTATTCGTAACAGGCGAGGTGTAGGGAGGCAGATACTTCCCGCGGTCACTCAGCGAAATCTTAGAGGACAGCTCCTGAGCCAGGGCAAATGCCTGGATGCAGCCGACCTCGCGCGCAACGGCAACACAAAGGGCCTCGGGAGATAGACTGTACACCCCCGGTTCCACCTCTAGAATCGAGCCGGCGGGCAACCCGGAGCATACGGACCAGCTCACGCCAAGAATGCGGCGGCGCTGCGCTGCAGACCCTACCAGCAAGCACAAATCCTCTTGCACCTCGCCGCTTGCGGCCCCAATCCGCACCAAGTCGGGAAGATAGATGTCCTCGGTCGAGGGCGACGACGTGCACAGCACACGGCGCTCTTCATCGGGATCGAGGTCCCTCCAACTTATGTAACCCATTTGTCGGCGCTCGGCGCGCATCATGCGTAGCGCCGAGGCGCCTGTTAGGATTACGGAAGCCGCTAGCTGTTCGCCTGTCGGCTCGTTGTACCGCTCAATCTTTGCTGCCACAAAACCACCCCTACCAAACACGTGCGATAGCAACGCCATCGACTGCCGCGGCGCCGGCGCGCTTGAGTTCCGCCGAAGCCGCGGCCATCGTCGCGCCCGTGGTAATGACATCATCGATAAGCAGCAGGCGCTTGCCCCGCACATCCTCAACCGTCTCGTACATGCCTTGGGCACGCTCGCGGCGCTCCTCACGACCGAGTTCGCGCTGGTCGCCATGCCCGTACTTGACAAGAGCATCGAGCAGGGGAACACCCGACAGCTCGCAAAATGGGTGTGCAATAGCCTCCATATGATCAAAACCACGCCGCCGAAACGCTGCCGCCGTCGCAGGCACAAACACCACCGCATCCGCACCGGACAGCACACCTCCTAAGCGATCGGGCGCTACGACCTGGGCATGCAGGGCGGTGTCGTAGAGCAGCTCCGCCAGATACGGAGCCAGACGTCGCTCGCCCGCATCCTTGTACGCTTTAATGATGCGCGGCAGCGGATGCGCATAGACGGCGCACGCCAGGCAGCGGTCGAGCGCCTCCGCCATTGCCGAAGACGTGCCCTCGACCGAACACTCAGTGCACAGCAAATCCCCAAACGGGGCGCCGCATCGGGTACAGCTATGACGTGGGTCGATGAGCGTGAACGCAGCCAGGCAGTCTTGGCAAATAAGCGCACCGGCGCGCTCGCAGCCGGCACATCGTGTTGGCGACAATGCCTCGAGCGCCTCGCGTGCCACCCGCTCGGCAAACGGTAGCAATTCGTCCGCAAACGGTAGGGCGCCGGCGCCCTGCAGACGGCTCAATATGTTCAGATGGCTCTTCAAGACACAACCCTCCCTACGTTCGGTCGCAGGGAGGGTTGTTGATTCAGCGCTATGATACCCCGATGCGCTCGGGACAAGGCGGGCTAAATCCGCTCGCGGGCGTTATTCGCCCGCGGGCGGTTGTGGTGCGGACGAAGACGGGGTCGAGCCATCGCCACCATCCTGGCGCGGCTTGCGGGAACGGCGACGGCGACGGCGCTT